>JAEZJD010000006.1 GCA_023436425.1 Bacteroidota bacterium
ACGTAAAGCTGGCGCAAAAGCTTCCTTATAGCCGCGATTCCGTACCAATCTACGATGAACAATTCCGAATTCAAAAAGAAGATGGAAAAATAAAAAAGGAAGTAAACTACCACTACTATTTCAAAAACATCGCAGAAGAGAAGCGACCCGTGGATGGCAATGAAGTTAGTTTATGGGCAACGAATCTCAGTCAGTCTATAAATCCTTTTTGGGTGATTGTTTTAACACCGGTTGTTGTTGCATTTTTCACATGGCTGCGAAGAAGAAACCGTGAACCATCAACGGCTACGAAGATTGCGTGGGGACTTTTTATTTCTGCATTATCTGCATTGGTGATGGTGGCCGCAGTTATGGCAAGTAAAAATGGCGCAGAAAAAGCGAGTGTGTGGTGGCTGATCGGCAGCTACGGTGTAATTACTATTGGAGAATTATTTCTAAGTCCAATGGGCTTGTCGCTAGTTTCTAAACTGAGTCCTGTTCGAATAACATCGTTGATGATGGGCGGATGGTTTTTGGCTACATCCATCGGAAATAAACTGTCAGGAGTGTTGGCGACGTTGTGGGACAACTACTCAAACAAAGCGAATTACTTCTGGTTGAATTTTGCACTTCTCATGTCAGCAGCTGCCATGTGTTTTTTAATGCTGCGGTGGCTGAACAAAATCATGGCTGAAAAAGGAGTGAAGTAATTTACCAAATACCATTTCTAATCAGGTGCTGTCATTCAGCACCTTTTTTATTTACATTTACTTTCAAACCAAAAAATCATGGCCGAAACCAGCAATGCTTTCAAACCATTTATCGCTGCTGATAAGAGAATACCCGAGTTTACGATCAAATCAATCGTCATGGGCAGCATCTTTGGTATCATCTTCGGTGCTGCCACTGTTTACCTAGCCTTAAAGGCGGGATTAACGGTAAGTGCTTCCATTCCCATTGCTGTCATCGCAATCACGCTCGGACGCAAATTCCTGAAAACAACAATTCTTGAAAACAATATCATTCAAACCGCCGGTTCGGCAGGCGAAAGTATTGCCGCAGGTGTGGTGTTTACGCTGCCCGGATTTTTATTTCTCAGCGACGCAAGCAGCGCCAACTTCTTCAACTACTTCACCATATTGATACTCGCCATTTTTGGTGGCATTCTCGGAACGCTGATGATGATCCCTTTGCGCCGCTCCCTGATTGTGAAAGAACACGGGGTTTTGCCATATCCCGAAGGAACAGCGTGTGCGTCGGTGCTGAAAGCGGGCGAACGAGGTGGCGAATTCGCACGAACAGCATTCATGGGGCTCGGATTTGCCACAGCCTATGCGATACTTCAGAAACTTTTTCACGTAATAGCTGAAGTGCCGCGGTTTGCAACCACACAAGTCAACCGGTTTTTTCCTTCTGCCCGTTTGAGTGGTGAAATCACGCCTGAGTACTTGGGTGTCGGTTACATTATTGGTCCGCGAATAGCGGGTGTGCTAGTTGCGGGAGGCGTTTTGAGCTGGTTTGTATTAATTCCGTTGCTCGCTTCCCTTATTCCTGCCGATACAATCGCTACACAGCTGGTGAAAATTGGTTATTTAAAAGACATAGCTACTGCAGGTGGTTCGGGAAATTGGAATCCGGCAACGCATACATTTGGTGATTATTCAGAAGCGCTTTACAGAGCTTACATCAGGCAAATAGGCGCAGGCGCTGTTGCAGCGGGCGGGTTCATCACGCTGTTGAAAACCATTCCAACGATTATTGCTTCATTCAAAGGAAGCATCGGATCTCTAAAAAAGAGCGGTGTGGAAGGAGAATCATCCACTGCTGTGCCCAGAACAGAACAGGATTTGTCCATCAAGATTGTCGGAATCGGAAGTTTGGTATTAATTCTATTGATGACTGTACTTCCAAATGTTCCCGGTGATACGGTATTTAGCAAACTGTTGCTCGGCGTGCTGGTTATCATTTTCGGGGCATTCTTCGTCACAGTTTCCTCACGCATAGTTGGCTTGATTGGTTCGTCCAACAATCCGATCTCAGGAATGACGATTGCGACTTTAATGGGAACGTGTTTGATTTTTATCGCGGTTGGTTGGACAGGGCATTTCTATGAACCAATGGCGCTTGTAGTAGGTGGCATGATATGCATTGCAGCTGCTAACGCCGGTGCCACTTCGCAGGATTTAAAGACAGGATACATCGTTGGTGCCACACCTAAGTACCAGCAAATGGCGCTTTTTGTCGGGGCAATCGTGTCGTCGCTGGCTATTGGTGCCACGGTAAAAATTTTGGATACTCCTACAGCAGAAATGGCTGCACAGGGTATCCAACATGCGATCGGCACCGACAGGTATCCGGCTCCTCAAGGCACCCTGATGGCTACACTTATAAAAGGAATTTTGTCTTTCAACCTCGACTGGCAATTCGTATTAGTAGGAGTCTTTATATCGGTAGTAATGGAACTCTGTGGCATTAAGTCATTGTCATTTGCAGTCGGTACATATCTTCCTCTGTCCACCACGCTCCCAATTTTTATCGGCGGAGCCCTGCGGGGCGTTGCAGAATGGCGTGCAAAAAGAAAGGGAATCGAAGTAGCACCTGAAGAAGAAGATTTAGGAAAGGGTAATTTGTTCGCAACCGGACTTGTGGCCGGCGGCGCTTTGTTTGGGGTAATAGTTGCGGTGCTGACGGTGTTTTTCGAAGGTGGCATGCAGTCAATTAACCTTGAAGAAGGGCTAACTAATTCGCTCGGCGAAACAGGTTATAAGTTGTTGGGTGTTGCATTCTTTGCATTCATGGCTTATGTCTTGTATAGAGTGGCTACAGCAAGAAGGACAAAAGAAGAGAGACTGGACGTGCTGGAAGAAAGAAGCTGATCCGCACAGGTGTGATACCTGCTGAAAGGGCACTATAAAATATTCTGTAATTTTAGAAGCTCTGGAAGGCAATCACCTTGTGTTGAACAATAGAAAGTACGACGCCGGTGACCTGAAAATTGCCCTGACGTACCGATACGAAGGACAAAGCGATCCTGGCGATGAAGCGACCGTGTACGGGATCGAAACGAACAGCGGCGAAAAAGGCATTCTTGTAATAGGTGATGGTATCTATGCCGACGCGGCATCCACCAAAATTTAGAAAAATTACACCTGGCAAAAAATGAAGGCTTTCAGGAAGGGTTCTAGCACTTTTTGAAAGCTAACTAAACTCGTTGCCGTTTATTGTTCACGACGCAAATTGGGTCAACGATAAATGAAAGGATAAGTACGGGTTGTTAAAATGAAACAATGAACTACACAGAAAACTTTGAAGGCATTAAATTGGATGTGCAGGCAGTAGACATTACAATTGGCGATGACCTGCAGCAAGCCATACGCGACATGATTTCAAGCCTCCGCCGACACGTTTCGGAGGTTAATTGGGTAGACGTTTACTTCAATGAAAAAAGCGGTAAGTCCACCGACCAAAGGTCTGTTGGCGTTCGCTTCGGAATACCGGGTAATGACGGTTTCGCTTCTGACAGTGGCAGCGACTTCATGGCACTATTAAAAAGCGTTGAAGAAAAGCTGCGGCGTCAACTTGAAAAGAAGTAACATTTGAACTTTGTTTTCGTCGAGCACACACTAAATCATCTCCGCACCAAAATAGCCATGCAACACAACAGGGATTTTAATTCCATTCTCATCCTGATTGTTTTCAAGAATGGAAGCAAGTATCCGCGGCAGTGCAAGCGAGCTTCCGTTCAGTGAATGAACGAGATTAATTTTTCCTTTTTCATCCTTGTAGCGAATCTTCATTCGGTTCGTTTGAAAACCTTCAAAGTTTGAAACGGAGCTTACTTCAAGCCACTTTTCCTGAGCAGCGCTGTATACTTCAAAGTCATAAGTCATGGCCGAAGTAAATCCCATATCACCACCGCACAACCGGAGAATCCTGTACGGCAGCTCAAGCGTTTGAATCAGCTTTTCCACATGTGCGACCATTTCGTCGAGCACTTCGTAACTTTTTTCAGGATGCACCAGCTGCACGATTTCAACCTTGTCGAACTGATGCACACGGTTGAGACCACGAACATCTTTTCCATAGCTTCCCGCTTCTCTTCTGAAGCATGGCGTGTAAGCAGTCATCTTAACCGGCAAGTCAGTTTCACGCAAAATTTCATCTCGGTAAATGTTGGTCACCGGAACTTCTGCGGTAGGTATTAGATACAAATTATCTTCGTTTACAAAGTACATCTGACCTTCTTTATCCGGTAGTTGACCGGTGCCAAACGCTGAAGTGTCGTTAACCATTAGTGGCGGTAAGAATTCTCTGTATCCCGCTTTGGTGTTGTAATCGAGAAAATATTGAATGAGAGCCCGTTCCAGTTTTGCGCCTTTTCCGGTAAACACAGGGAAGCCACTGCCAGTGATTTTGTTGCCCAGTTCGAAGTCTATCAGATTGTATTTTTTAGCAAGCTCCCAATGAGGAACAGCTGAAACAGATAATTGAGGCTTCTTTCCACCTTCGCGAACTACTTCGTTGTCTTCCGCAGCTTTTCCGCTTTTCACTTTATCGTGCGGAAGGTTCGGAAGCTTTACCAACAATTCGTGAAGTATGTGATCTGTTTCGCTGAGTTTTTGCTCAATCGGCTGCAGCTGATTTTTCAGGTTCTGGACCTCGGACTTCATCGCCTGAGCATCATCTTTTTTCCCGCTCTTCATCAGCGAGCCTATTTGTTCAGATGCAGCATTGATTTTAGCTTTTGTCTCGTCGTATTGAAAAACAAGTTTTTTTCGTTCATCGTCATGTGCAATGATCTGATCAACCAAAGTGATATCCTTGAAATTTCTCACAGACAAACGTTCTTTTACTTTATCCGGATTCTGCCGTAGGATTTGCAACTGCAACATATCTTTTGAATTTTCAGCTAAACTTTTGGAGCGGCAAAGGTAATCGTAGAACGCCAATGGAATTAAATGACTGCAAACACCGCCGTACCTTTGATGCAAACACAAAGTCATGATAGATCAGAGCCTTGTTACTACAAACATCGAACTGGAAGGTTATAAGATTGTCAAGCATTTAGGTGTAGTTCGGGGCATAACGGTTCGATCAAGAAATATGTTTATGAACATTGCTGGTGGCATACAAACCCTGATTGGTGGGAAACTTTCAATTTATGTTGAACTGTGTGAGAAGACGAGAGAGGAAGCATTTCAGCACATGTTGCAACATGCTGAGGAGCGTGGAGCAAATGCAGTGGTAGCCATGCGCTACGATGCAAATGAAGTGATGAGTGGCGTGACTGAAGTTTTGGCGTATGGAACAGCAGTAGTAGTTGAAAAAATATGATGAATGTTTACAAGTGATGATCTCCAGCTCCGTTGGTGGAAATTGGAGGAAAAATTGATAGAACGGTTTGGCAAGAAGCCCGATGTTGAGTCGGTGCTTTTTCTCATTGGCATTCAGGAACTGGGTGATGTGCACGAAAAATTTACCAAGGAACAAAAGCAGGATCTGATGCATATAGCGGTTTGTACAGTTCTTTCTTCCAGTGGTTATTATGAATTGTCGCATGTAGATGAAGAAGGATGGCCTCACTTTCGTCAACTAAAACCGATGACCGCGATGGATCCTATAGCGCAGGAAAACTTTTTGAAAGATCACATCCTGCTTTATTTTCAGCAGGCCGGCTTTATCTAGTCTGTGCCTGAGCCTCATCATGATGGAATCAGCTTTTCAAGCGAAATTTCTTCCAGGACTAATCTATTAGAAACATTTGTCTGCAGCTCCCACTTAATAAGCCGAATACAGTGGTGATCAATTTCTATTCCTGTGATGTCTCCATCATTAAAGCAGCAGCAGCCTGAGTTAAAGTACGTTGGCATGGACGCGAAATATTCCTCGGGTAGGCTTTCGAAATGAAACTTATAATTATTCATTTCTTTTGTGATCGCATCAATTTCCTCCTGACTATTCTCTTTTCTAGCGACGAGCAGCTTGCGGTATAACCGTTCAACATGCGTCAGCGATTCAAAAACCGGTTGATGCGTGTGTCCGGTCACCAATACTACATTTTTTTGCTGGCTGCTCCAGTCGTACATCATTGTGTTGTGGAGTGTTTTCAGTTGCGCATCGTAGGCTGGAGTATTGGGATTAATTTTCGTGAATGCCTGTAGTGGCGCCCAAATTCTCGAAACAAAAAACTTACTGAACCAGTTGCCATCACTTACCTGATCCCCCTGATGTCCATGTGTGCAGAAAATATTCAACTGTTTACCCGCTAACTCAGTTTGCAATACAACACCTTCGTAAATCGGCACTTCGGTTCCGTAGATGCCTTTTAGCTGAAGCGGCGCAAACGGGTCATTTGCCCAAAAAAGGTCGTGGTTCCCAAAAATTTTGATGAATCTGTTGTCTTCGATGAACAACTTTTCTTTATCAAATGTGGACTGTTGGTTTTTTTTCACGGCTGCAAGTGAATTCTCCCAAAGTTCTTCGCAGTCGCCCAAAGCAATGTAGAAGTATTTGTTTTGAAAATAATAATCTAATGCAGCGAGATAATTGGGTTCGCATAGCATGAAATCATCAGCTCCGTTTTTGGCGCCTTTGTGGTGGTCGGAAAAAATGATGAACCGGTCGTCCGCCGTGAAAGGAATTACAAGTCCTTTTTTCTTTTCACCTTTTTCGATGCAGGTAAAAAGATCTGTCAGCTGCTGAAACACGCGTTGCCGATCGGGCTTTGACGAAAATTTGTTAGACATCCATAGTACGGAATTGAACAAACGTTTGCGCAGCCAGTTCATTGCAGCCGAAATTTGCGGATCATGGCAAGCAGCACGCCGTTGCTCCATCCAAACCCATCCTGGTAAGGGTACTCGCCGCCGCCGCCGGGCTTTGTTGCGTCTACTACATCATATCTTTCAACAAGCTTTCCAGTGTGGACAAAAACTCTTTTATTTAGCTCAACCCATCGGTTCGCAATTTCTTTTGCAAGGGCTTTTTGATTGTACTGGTCCAAGGCAACAACTGTAATCCACTGCAGCGGCGCCCATCCATTGGGTGCGTCCCACTGCTCGCCGGTTTCTATCAACGTGGTAAGTACGCCACCGCTTTTCAAAAATTTTTCTTGCAGTGTTTTTGCAACGAATGTCATTTGCCCATCATCGGCAATTTTCAGAAAGAACGGAAACATGCCTGCAAGTGTCATTTGACTGGATGGTTGATTGATGCGCAGGTTGTAATCGACAAACCATTGCTCTTCCTTATTCCAACAAAATTTCAGGATAGCCTTTTTCCTGCTGTCCGCAAGTGCACCAAACTCGCTGCTTACACTTGCGTTGCCTAAAATTTTGTAAGCCTTGGCAAGCGTCATTTCTAAATGGTAAATCAAGCAGTTTAAATCTACAGGAATCAAGTTTGTCGTTTCAATCGTATGGAGGTTTTTTCCATCACGTAACCAGCGGCTGCTAAAATCCCAGCCACTTTCTGCGGCAGATCGAAGGTTTTTATATCGCACTTGCTGCTCCTCAGCCGAAACGGCCTTTGATACTGAAACATCTTCCAGATAGGATTCCTGGCGGGGAATGGAAAGCTGATCGTAGTACCGGGTCATAATACTTCCATCAGCCATTTGCACCGAATGTTTTGTTGGCGCAGTTTTGTCGTTCCAGTAATTATATTCTTGCTGCAATTGTGGCAAATACGTGCTGTAAACACTGTCGCCTTTTTCATTGGCCAGCAAGTCCAGCATCAGTGAAAAGAATGGCGGCTGCGATCTGCTCAAATAATAAGTTCTGTTGCCGTTAGGAATATGCCCGTAAGTGGAAATGAGATGCGCAAAATTTTTGATCATTGACTCGATCAACTCGTACTGATTGCTTTCTTTTAATCCCAGCATAGTGAAGTACGAATCCCAATAATAAATTTCGCGAAAGCGGCCGCCCGGCACAATGTAGTCGTATGGCAAAGGCAGAAGCGAACTTCCCGGGTGTACAGAATCCGCTCTGCGGCGAAGCACCTTCCATAAATTGTTAACGTGTTTTGTAATGTCGTCTTCCGTAGTGTGGTATTCGGCCTGCGGTTGAGAAGGAACAAAGAAATTTTCCTCCACAAAAGATCGAATGTTGATCTTCTCCCCCGATGATTTGAGCTGCATGTAATCAGCAACAATGTCCTGTGGGTTTCGTTTTGCCGTGCAGTCAACAAAGGTTTTGCTGTCATCAAATATCCTGCTCATCTGAACATCACGGAATAACTCGCCGTATAACTGATCGGGTGGTAAAAGTGATTGCGCCATTAATAAAGTGGTGATGAAAAAGCTGTATGCAGTTACAAATACACGAAGCATGATAGCTATGAAGATAAAAAAAGCTCTGCATGCACAGAGCTTCCAACTTCTTTTACGAGCGACTTAATTGGATCCATTACCTCACTGCTACCATACTGATTTCCACATTTACAAATTTCGGCAGGGCAGAAACCTGAACTGTTTCTCTCGCAGGAAAGTTTTGAGATGAAGACATTTCTCCCGAAAAATATTTCCCATAGATTTCATTTACCTCGCTGAACTGGTGCATATCGGTGAGAAATATTGTTGTTTTCACCACATTGCTAAATGCCATTTGTGCTTCGGCAAGGATTGCCTTTAAGTTTTTCATTACTTGATGTGTTTCTTCCTGTATGTCTGTATTCTTCAAATTTCCTGTTGCTGGATCAATACAAATTTGTCCGGAGATATAAAGCGTATCATTGACAAGCACTGCCTGGTTATACGGTCCAATCGGTTGCGGAGCATTTTTCGTTGATATGATGTTCTTTTCCATGAATGATTATGTTGCTGGATATTTGCTAATGTCATTAATTAATGAACACAAATGATGACAAATGAAAATTATTGTTGCTGCCGACGATTGGCAAGAATCGCATTTGCGAATTGAAAAAGAAAATGCAACTACATTATTTGTAAAAAACGGAGCAGACTTTTTTCAGTACACCGATGCCGAAGTCTTTATTGATCTCACATTAAATGTGACGGAACCTCATTTGCAGTTGCTCAGAAATTTATTGCCACAAGTGGTGATTGTAAATAGTGTGTTGCACACCTGCACAGAGACTGATGAGGACTTTATTAGAATGAACGGATGGAACACTTTTTTGCAAAGCGATAAAGTAGAAGCAGCAACGAAGCACGGAAACAAACAGAAAGCAGAACGGGCTTTTCAGGCTTTGGGAAAGGAAGTTACTTGGGTTCCGGATGTGGTTGGCTTCATCAGACCACGCGTAGTGAGCATGATCATCAACGAAGCTTACTTTGCTCTTCAGGAAGGTGTGAGCAAAAAGGAAGAGATAAATATTGCCATGAAGCTCGGTACTAATTATCCGTTTGGTCCATTCGAATGGGCGGAAACAATTGGGCAAAAAAACGTTGCTGCACTTTTGAAAAAGCTTTCATTGAAACAAGACCGTTATAGTCCTGCTCCGAATCTGGTACAGGAAGCTGACATGCTGTAGAATTGATGAACTGTTAAAGAATGTTTGCTCGTTTGGCAATGCTATTGTTCCGGGGCACCTTACCTTATCTTTGACGACATTATTTTTTCCATGAAGCTTCGTTCTGCCATTCTCATTATAGCCTTGATCATCATCGTAGACCAGGCACTGAAAATCTGGATCAAGACATCATTTCCCCTCGGACATGTAACGGATGTTCTTGGTCAAAGATGGTTTCAACTGTACTTTATTGAAAATTCAGGAATGGCGTGGGGTATGGAATTGGGAGGTAATTGGGGCAAACTTTTTCTTACACTTTTTCGGTTAGCCGCCGTCAGCTTTGGCAGCTGGTATTTGGTGAAGATTACCCGTGAACATTACTCAAAAGGCTTCGTTATTTGTGCAGCATTGATCTATGCGGGTGCTTTGGGAAATCTGATTGATAGTATGTTTTACGGAATGATATTCGAAGAAAGCACCTACTATCATGTTGCTAAAATTTTTCCTCCGGAAAATGCTTACGGGGGCTTTCTTCATGGCAAAGTCGTTGATATGCTTTATTTCCCGATTGTTCATACCACTTGGCCATCGTGGATGCCTATCGTCGGAGGGAAAAATTTCGAATTCTTCAGCCCGATCTTCAATATCGCCGATGCTTCAATTTCCATTGGCGTGATCACATTGCTGCTATTTCAAAAAAGATTACTGCACAAGCACGACGCAGCGGCGGCGGAGCCAAAGCAGGTTGAGCTCACCGATCAGCAGCATGTAATCTGATCATTCGTAATTAGCAAACCAGCTGACATCCCAATCTGCCGAATCAGGTACGATAGTGTTTAACGTTTTGCTTTTGATTTCAGGATCATTTTTCCGGAGCGAAACAATTCTTAAGAATTCAATGGGAGGATAAACAACATTGTCTTCAACAATGCGGAGGGTGAAATCATTAATTGGTTGTACGGCTTTCGTAAACATGGTTTTTCGATTTAGGATATGCAGAAATTTTCATCTGCAGTGTTAAAGTAGAAAACGCTTCTTTCATTTGCAATAGTCGAAACCCTACACAACAAAAAAAGGAGCATTTCTGCTCCTCGCCTAACAAGTATTTTTACCACGTTTATTTACTATCGCTGATATTTCCCACCATTTTTTCCGGTACTACCCACTCGTCGAACTCCTCAGGCGTGAGGTAACCAAGTTGCACAGCCATTTGTTTCAGGGTTGTTCCTTCTTTGTGGGCTTTCTGGGCAATTTCTGCTGCTTTGTAATAGCCGATTTTTGTGTTTAATGCGGTTACCAGCATAAGGGAATTGTCAACATGCTTTTTAATATTGCTTTCTATTGGTTTGATGCCAACAGCACATTTGTCATTAAAGCTTACGCATCCCTCGCCAATTAGCCTTGCACTGTGTAAAAAGTTATAGATCATCATAGGCTTGAACACGTTCAATTCAAAGTGGCCGTTTGCACCGCCGACATTGATAGCAACATCATTACCGAGGATTTGTGCAGCTATCATTGTAAGCGCTTCGCATTGTGTGGGATTTACTTTGCCGGGCATAATAGACGAACCCGGTTCATTATCGGGGATGAAGATTTCACCGATCCCGCTTCGCGGTCCCGAGGAAAGAATGCGTATGTCATTCGCAATCTTCATTAGGCTTACAGCAACTGTCTTCAATGCGCCGTGCGATTCCACAACAGCGTCATGCGCAGCAAGGGACTCAAATTTGTTCTCTGCCGTTTTAAATGGTAATCCGGTAAGTGTTGCAATGTGGCTTGCGACATTCTCCGAATAATTTGGAGGTGTATTGATGCCGGTACCTACAGCAGTTCCGCCCAACGCCAATTCAGACAAATGATCAAGCGTGTTTTTTATCGCCTTCAATCCATGCTCTAACTGTGATACGTAACCGCTAAATTCCTGACCTAATGTGAGAGGAGTTGCATCCATAAAATGTGTGCGTCCGATCTTCACGATGTGCATGAACTCTTTGCTCTTCTCAGCCAACGTATGCTTTAGTTTTTCGATGCCGGGGATAGTAACCTCGACCAGCATTTTGTATGCAGCGATGTGCATTGCTGTAGGAAAAGTATCATTCGACGACTGTGATTTATTTACGTCATCATTCGGATGCAGAACTTTTTCTTTATCTTTCAAACTGCCGCCATTCAGCACGTGTGCACGGTAGGCAATTACTTCATTTACATTCATATTGCTTTGGGTGCCGCTGCCTGTTTGCCACACCACCAAAGGAAAATAGTCATCCAGTTTACCTTCCAGAATTTCGTCAGCAACTTTGGAGATGAGATCGAGCTTTTCTTTTGGTAAAACGCCTGCTTCGAAATTGGTTATGGCGGCAGCTTTTTTGAGATACGCAAATGCACGGATAATTTCCTTCGGCATCTTGTTGATGTCCTGTGCGATCTTAAAATTTTCTATGCTGCGCTGAGTTTGAGCGCCATAAAGAGCATCCGCAGGTACCTGCACTTCACCCATTGTATCCTTTTCTATACGGTAATCTGACATAAATTTTTGATTGAGGCGGCAAAGATAGTTACCGCAGTAGATGGTAACAATTGACTTCTATCAGGCTGAGCAGGTTGGTTTCATTTTTGAAGCTGTACAAGTATGAAAGTGGCACTGAACAAATCAATTATTGGCTTATTCACATGGCTGATGTTGCAGTCTTGCATATTTGTGGTGTCGGACAAGAAAAGTAGCGATGCAGATACGTTGGCGTCCACGGATTCTTCTCAGGCACGTGCCACTGCGGGTGATTCGACAACATCTGACTCAAGCCTCGCCATTCCTGATACACTTACCTTACATGACACCGCGAAAAACAACAATTTAACACTCCCAAAGGGCGCAATAGATACCAGAAATGTGCATCCGCAACAAGTGCTGGATTACGCCAAAACTTTGATCGGAACGCCGTATCGGTACGGGTCTACAAATCCTGCAGTGGGATTTGATTGCTCCGGTTTTATTACGCATGTCTTCAGCCGCTTTAGCATAGTGGTGCCACGTTCGTCAATTGACTTTACAAATGTGGGAAAAGAAGTTGGGGCAGCTGACGCAAAGCCGGGTGATTTGATTTTATTCACCGGAACAAACCCGCACGAGAGATTTGTGGGGCATATGGGAATAGTGTTGACAAACAACAATAATCAACTTGAGTTTATCCATTCCACTTCGGGCAAAAAATATGGAGTAACAATCACTCCCCTGAATGAGTATTACAAAACACGTTACGTAAAAACGATCAGAATATTTCCTGAAAACGGAATCTGATTATCGTCCGCTAAAACTTGCTTTTCGTTTTTCTAAAAATGCAGAGGTGCCTTCTTTCATGTCTTCAGTTGCAAAGCATTCGCCAAACTTCTCTATTTCAAACTCATAACCTTGTTGTGTGTGGTCGAAGTTGTTGACGCACTCAATGACTTTGGCGACTGCAATCGGTGCTTTGGATTGAATGGTCATCAATATTTCTTTGGCTTTTGCAAGCAGTTCCTCCTGCGGAAATATCTTGTTGACAATGCCTGCCTGCTCTGCTTCTTTCGCCGAAAGCATGTTGCCCGACATCAGCAGTTCCATGGACATGTTTCGTCCGACGATTTGCGTCATCCGTTGTGTGCCTCCATAACCAGGTATCAAGCCTAAGTTCACCTCCGGCTGACCAAATTTTGCATTGTCACTTGCATAAATAAAATGACATGCTAACGCTAGTTCACACCCGCCGCCCAGAGCAAATCCATTTACTGCCGCAATTATCGGCTTGGGACAATTTTCGATTTTGTCGAAAACAGCATGTCCTTTTTTCGCTAAAGAAATTGCTTCGTTTTTACTCAATCCTACAAACTCGCTGATGTCTGCACCGGCAACAAATGCTTTGCTTCCGGCACCTGTTATAATTGCACTCTTTATATTGTTGTCGTTGTAAACTTCGTCAACTGCTGCGTTGAGATCCGTCATGACATCTTTGTTCAACGCGTTCATTTTATCAGGCCGGTTGACCGTTATAGTGAAGATGTTGGTTTCTAGCGAAGTAAGAAGTGTTGCGTACGACATAAATAAGCTTTTGATCGTTGTTTCTCTAGTTGGACTAAAGACTTCTATGCTCTTTTACCCATTGGCGAATGTAGTCTGCTATTTCATTTGTAGGAGCGCCCGGTGCAAACAGTTTTCCAACGCCGATTTTCTGCAGCTCGATCATATCTTGTTCGGGAATGATACCACCTCCGGACAACAATACGTCGTCCATTTTTTTTTCTTTGATGAGCGCAATTTTGTTCGGAAATACCGTCATGTGTGCTGCGGATAAAATGCTGAGGCCGATAACGTCCACATGTTGCTGGCGGG
>JAEZJD010000059.1 GCA_023436425.1 Bacteroidota bacterium
CACGACTGTTGTCCGGAAAGTTTTCAGGAAGTAAGTGTTTGTAATCCAGGTTCATTCGACAAAGGTACGCACGGTTTATTTAGACAAGTTTTTGGAATGAATCTGCTGGAGCATTGGCGGCTAAGCAATGCCATCATTTTCCAAGCTCTGCGCCACGAGTTCTGCTATGTCCATCACCTTCACATCTTCTTCCTTTTCCTGTCCTTTTACACCGTCGGTCAGCATCGTGTTGCAATACGGGCACGCAGAGGCTATCACCTTTGCACCGGTGTCGATAGCTTCCTCGGCTCGGTCAAAATTGATGCGTTTTTTTCCCGGCTCTTCTTCCTTAAACATTTGTGCACCGCCGGCACCGCAACAAAATCCATTTTTACCGCAGCGTTTCATTTCTGTCAGCTCTACCTGCAAAGCTTCCAATACCTTTCTTGGCGCTTCGTAGATACCATTGCCCCGCCCGAGATAACAACTATCGTGAAATGTAATTTTGGTTCCTTTAAATCTACTATTATCGCTGATCCTTATTTTCCCTTCATCAATCAGCTGCTGAAGAAATGTGGTATGATGCACTACTTCATATTCGCCACCTAATTCCGGGTATTCATTTTTAAAAATATTGAAGCAATGCGGACATGTCACCACTATTTTTTTTATGCTGTAATTATTCAACGTTTGAATGTTTTGGTACGCCATCATCTGAAAGAGAAATTCGTTACCGGCTCTGCGTGCAGGATCGCCTGTACACATTTCTTCTTTCCCCAAAATGGCGAAGCTGATGCCAACGTGATTGAGGATAGTGGCGAAAGCTCTTGATATATTTTGTGCACGTTGATCGAAGCTTGCAACGCATCCTACCCAAAAAAGTATTTCCGGTGCTTCGCCACTTGCAAACATTTCAGACATTGAACGAACATTCATAAAAAATGTTTGCTCAAAAGTAAGTGATGGTACAATAGCTTCTTACCATTAGTGGTTGCACTCTTATTTTTGTTGCAGTGGAATGGAGAACTATTTGGGAAAAGCTCACTAATTGGGAATTGTGGCCTTTCAAGTTGCGTTATTTACCGATTATTCCCGTTTGGCTGTGGTATTGTTTTCGTGCAAGATCGTTTTGGTTTTTCACGCCTTCAAATCCCACAATCACGTTTGGCGGATTTGAAGGTGAAGGAAAAAAAGAAATGTACGAGCAATTGCCGCAAAACACTTTCCCAAAGACGTCATATGTGCTTCCTTCCGACGATATAGAAGAAACGATTCAGCGGTTGAAAAGCGATGGTTTTACTTTTCCCTTTTGCGTGAAGCCGGACGTGGGCATGAAAGGTCTGTTGTTTAGAAAAATAGATAACGAGGAGGAGTTAAGATATTATCATAAGCATGTGCCGGTGGAATACATTGTTCAGGATCTTGTGGAAGCCCCCCTGGAGGTAAGCGTTTTTTATTATCGTTTTCCAAACAAGAAGGCTGGTGTTATCACGGGGTTCATTCAAAAGGACCTGATGACGGTGGTGGGTGACGGAGAAAAAACTTTGCTGCAGTTAATTTCCGAACACCCTAACGCAAAACACCGTTTAGATGAAATGAAAACGAAACATGCATCGAATCTTGATAAGATTGTTGCGGAAGGGCAACAATATATTCTAACGTACGCCGCGAACCTAAATCGGGGCGCCAGGTTTACTAATCTTATGCACCTCGCAGATGAAAAGCTGACGAATATTTTTGATGTTATCAGCCGGAAAACAAGTTTCTATTACGGACGGTTTGACCTAAAGTGTGACAGCATTGAGCAATTGAAAGAAGGTAAGTTTCTTATCCTGGAATTCAACGGCAGCGGCGCTGAACCAAATCATGTTTATCATTCAAATTATTCGTGGTTTAAAGCTCTTTCCGTTTTTCTTTTTCACTGGAAAATTCTTTTTCAAATTTCCATGTACAATCATAAGCAAGGAATAGAATTTTGGCGTTTTAAAGAAGGTTGGAATTTTTTGCAGCATGCAAAACACCATTTTGCGTTGTTGGAAAAGTTGGATAATGAAATACTTGTGTGAAGTGTAAATACTAAACATGCCTAAGCATTTACGAACATTTGCATGGGGGATGATCATTAGTTTCCTCGGTTCACTGCCGCTGGGAACATTGAATGTAGCTGCTATGCAAATAGCAATTACAGATGGTTTGCATCCGGCTATATTATTTTCGATCGGGTGTTTGTTGGTTGAAATTGTTTACGTGCGGCTGTCGCTCATTGCTATGGATTGGGTGCGTAAACAGCACAAAATCTTTAAGATGCTCGAGTGGCTGACTGTGCTCATTGTCGCGGCACTTGCTGCGTCAAGTTTTTATGCTGCACTTCATCCGTATGTAAATAAAAATGTCATTCTAAGCAGCACCTTAAATCGCTTTATACTTGGTGTACTTATGAGTGCAGTAAACCCCGTTCAAATTCCATTTTGGTTCGGCTGGAGCACGGTGTTGTTTTCAAAAAAAATTCTGATTCCGCAAAGCAGCTATTACAATATCTACATCCTTGGAATCGGGTTGGGAACAGCGTTTGCGAGCTGTATTTTTGTTTTCGGAGGTCGTTTTGTTGGTGAGAAGATCAGCAGCAATCAAAATATTTTAAACTGGGTAATAGGAGGCATTTTTGCCCTCACTGCGGTCATTCAATTGTGGCGGATTATGAAGAAAAAAGATGCACATCATACACTCGAACACCCTGAAGAGTTGACCCAAAAGCTGGAGAAGCAGATTGAAAGATTAGACAATGAATAAAAAAATATTACTCCATGATTAAAGAAGCACTCTTTGCTGAATTAAAACACGAAGCAGCATCTACAAAAAAGCTGCTGGCATTGGTACCGGACGAAAGACTTGACTGGAAGCCCCATGAAAAATCAATGGCACTTGGAAGAATTGCAACGCACATTGCGGAAATTCCCAGTTACCTGACCTGGATATTGTCGGCTCCTGAAATGGATTTTGCGTCCAGAAAATACCAACCGCATGTTTCTATTTCAAGAGAGGAGCTGTTGCAAATCTTTGAAGAAAAATTGCAAGTGGGATCAGATGCATTGGAAAAATCATCGGATGAGGAGATGATAAAGCCGTGGACCTTAAGAAGGGGAGAGCACATCATTTTTACACTACAGAAAACTGCAGCCATTCGTTCGCTGGTGATGAATCATTTGGTGCATCATCGTGGGCAGCTTTCTGTTTACCTGCGGTTACTGGATATTCCTATTCCCGGCATGTACGGACCCAGCGCAGATTTTCCGATGTGATTTAATGTGTGCTCAAATACTGGTTTTTCCTGCTCCTCAAAATTCTGTCAAACAGCATCAGTACTAAAACCACGTTGAGCATCATAAAAACGTTGACGTATGCATTGTTAAACATCTGGCTGTAGTCAACGGCGGTGAAATCAATTCCTAAGCTGCTTTTTGATGAACCGGCATTCCAGTTGATCTGACTGAAGCCGTAGACAACGAAGGAAACAATAACAGTGATGAAGAACGCAGCTATTCCATAAATGATTTTGTTGTTGATGTATTGTTTTGCTGCCGGTGTGATTTGATATTTCGCGATTTCCTCCATCACGTTTTTTGTAAACCTAAGCGACGGCTGCTCAAGTTCCGAAGTGTGAAGAATTTCATTGAGCTCCAGGAGATGTTTGTATTGTTCGCGCCATTCAGCATTTTCTGCAATCAGCTTTTCGATAGCTGATTTTTCATCAGCTGCGGAAGTTCCATCAATGTACTCCCACAACCTTTTTTCCATGGACGTTTGTTCAAATTCGTTCATAAATTAAATTTTATGTCAATTGACAATATCCTTTACTTCCTGGCTGAAGTGCGTCAGCATCTTTTCTCTTAATCGTCCGCGGGCCCGATGCAATTGCACTTTAACGGCATTGGGTTCTTTCCCCAAGATCACTGCAATCTCCTCCAGCGTTTGGTCACCTTTATAAAACAGCATGAGCACTTGTGCGTCATCGGGGTTGAGTAAACGAATGGCGTTATTCACCATGTTCACTTTACTCTTTTGTTCCACCTGGTCGGCGCTCATGCCACTGTCGGCGCTGGCCGCCACGGCAAAGATTTTCTCGTTATCCAGCGAGTGCACATCAACTTTTTTCTTTCTCAAAAAAGTGAGGCTGCTGGTTGTGGCAATCGTGTACAGCCAGGTACTAAACTTCGATGCACCTTTAAAATCGGACAAAGAACGATAAGCTTTCACAAACACATCCTGCGCCACCTCTTCGGCGTCTTCTCTGCTTTTTACATACCGAAGAACAATCGTGAACACAAAATTCTGATACTTCTCCACCAGCGTCGAGTACGCATTTTCATTGCCTGTCAACACCATGTGGATGATGTCAGTATCACTGAAATTTGTGTGCATCCGATTATTTGACCCGTTTTTTTGCTTAGAGGTTACAGCAGAAACAAAATTAGACTGTTTTGAAGGTGTGTAGAGCAAAAGTTCACATCATCGAAAGCAATGGAGAATGCATTTGATGTAAGTACCGTTAAATAAGTTCCAAAAGTTTCCCCTTTTTTTGCACAGCAAAATATTTTGGATAACCGCTCGTTTAGGGCTTTAATTACATTTACAAAAACACTGTTTTATGTTCCACCTGCTTCAAATTGATTCCAGCCAACTAACTGCCGCCACTACAGCTGCTGCCGAGGAAAAAGGAATCAGTTTAGGTCAAATGCTTACAATGGGTGGGTGGCTGATGGTGCCGTTAGTCATCTTATTTCTCATCACAATTTTTGTTTTTTTCGAACGTGCAATCGCCATTCGCCGCGCCTCCAAAATCGAGGGCAACTTCATGAACATTATTCGCGATCACATTGTAAACGGCAATGTCACAGCAGCAAGAAGCTTCGCAAAAAACACCATAAATCCTGTGGCCCGAATCATTGACAAGGGCATTCAGCGGATTGGAAAGCCAATCGATAGCATTGAAAAAAGCATGGAAAATGTCGGCAAGCTTGAGTTGTATAATCTTGAGCGGAATCTGTCGATACTTTCACTCATTGCCGGTATAGCGCCGATGTTTGGATTTCTCGGCACCATCTTCGGAATGTTTCAGCTGTTTTACAATCTTGCATCTACCGGCGACTTTACTATTCAAACAATGGCGCAGGGTATTTACACCAAAATGATAACGTCTGCCACAGGTTTGATCATTGGTTTACTTGCTTATGTTGCACACAATTATTTAAGCACGCAGGTTGATAAAACTGCTTATAAAATGGAAGCTTCCAGTGCGGAATTCGTAGACATTTTGCAGGAGCCGACGAGGTAGTTTGTAGCTTAAAGTCTGAAGTTGAAATTATGTTGGAACCAACTGTAGAAACATTATTCAGCGTCGTTGCGTCGCACTCTTGTACGTTCTGTTCGCTACGCAGCATTTCAAAAAATTCTCCGTTAGGGGATGGGGGCTAAAAATGAACATCAGAAGAAAATTAAGAGCTCATACCGAGATTCACACAGGACCGTTGAATGATATTCTTTTCATTCTCTTGTTGTTTTTTCTTATAGCGTCTACATTAGCTAATCCGAATCTTGTTCGTGTAAACAATCCCCGCGGATCTAAGGACACGAAAGCACGGCAAAACATTATCGTCAGCATTGACAAAAACCAGCAGTTTTACATTGGGCAAGCACCCGTGCCGGCAGCAAATGTGGACACACTTTTAACTGAGGCGATCAACAAGGCCAAACTGTCTGTAGACACGCCGTCAGTTGTTGTAAATGCCGATACCGGCTCTTATTATGGAGAAGTGTTTCGCGTAATGCGTATTGCAAAACGGAATGGTGCTAAAGTTGCTGCGCTCGTGAAGTGAATTTGCAGCGCAATTACCAGATCATAGTTTCGTCGCTTTCACCATTCTTTCCTTGCCTTGCATATCGGTTCTCAATTCTACAAAGAAGTTTGCATTCGAAAATAATTGCTTCACTTCCGTACCGAGACTTTCATGGATTTCCATGTAAATGATACCGTTTTCATACAACCTGTGTTCGCCAAAAGCGATCAACGCTTTGTAGAAAATCAATGGATCCTCGTCGGGAACGAACAAAGCCACATGCGGTTCATGATCCACCACATTTCTTTGCATGTGCGTCATTTCTCTCTTCGAAACGTACGGAGGATTGCTGACGACAATGTCTACAGTTGGCAGAGACTTTTGCTCCGACATATTCAAAAAGTCAACTCCTTGAAAATCCACCCTGATGTTGAGTGCCGATCCATTTCGGCGGGCGACGTTCAAAGCTTTTTCACTTACATCGCAGCCCCAAACTTCTGCCCGTGGCATTTCATTCTTCAACGCCAGCGCAATGCAGCCGCTGCCTGTACCTACATCAAGTATTTTCAAGGTTTTTGTTTTATCTGCCTGACCTGGTAATTGTTCAAACACATCAAAGTGAAGCGCAGCTACATCGTCCACAATCCAACGAACCAGTTCTTCGGTCTCCGGCCGCGGAATTAATACGGAAGGATCAACGAAAAATTCCAGTCCGAAAAACCAGGCTTTTCCAATCACATACTGCACCGGTTCGTGTTGTCGCAGCCGCAGCACGTATTCATTTAATTTGAGTTGTTGGTCATCGGCGAGTGCATCATTTTTTCGAAGCAGGAGATCTGATCTTGAAAAACCCGTAATATTCTCCAGTAGCATTGAAGCTATCACGGAAGCTTCACCATCTGAATAAATTTCCCTTAGGTGATCCCGAAAATGCCTCTCAGCTGCACTGATTTTCATAATTCAAACTTAGTTCATGTTGTTTAGTTTTGCTCGGATGGTGGTGGACGAAGTTTACATGAACCGTTGTTTACAACTGGCACAATTGGGTGCCGGGCGGGTAGCGCCAAATCCGATGGTTGGCGCCTTGTTGGTACACAATGAAAGGATCATCGGCGAAGGATATCACCAAACATACGGGCATGCACATGCGGAAGTAAATTGTATCGCGTCGGTAAAGAACGAAGACAAACATCTGATTTCTCAATCTACCTTGTTCGTGTCTTTGGAGCCGTGCAGTCACTTTGGAAAAACGCCGCCGTGCACTGATCTTATTGTTCGAAACAATATTAAAAAAGTTGTCGTTGGATGCAGAGATCCTTTTCCGGAAGTTGATGGCAAGGGCGTTGAAAATTTAAAACAGGCTGGGATAGACGTAACATTAGGGCTTTTAGAATCGGAGTGTGCAGCATTGAACAAACGGTTTTTCAGCTATCATCAGCAACGTCGTCCATATGTAACGCTGAAGTGGGCTCAAAGTGCGGATGGAAAAATTGCCGGCACAGGAAAGCGCCTTCACATTTCCAACGAATACACCAACCGGCTGGTGCACAGATGGCGAAGTGAGGAAATGGCAATTTTGGTCGGTACGAATACAGCCCTTCACGATGATCCTGAACTGACTACCCGCTTGTGGTGTGGCAAAAATCCTATCAGAGCTGTTGTAGATATGAATTTGAAATTGCCCGCGACGCTTAAACTTTTCACGTCCGGTCATCCGACTATTGTTTTCAATTTGCACAAACACACTTTGTCTGATGAAGAAAGCAAGTTGAAATGGGCTGATGTGGGTGTTTGTTACTACCGGGTGAGTGACGGCGGAAATCTGGTTCATCAAATATTAAATGGATTGTATCAATTAGGTATTCAGTCGCTTTTGGTGGAAGGCGGCCGCCAATTACTGCAGTCGTTTATTAAAGAAAGCGTTTGGGACGAAGCAAGAGTGATTTGCAATCAGGAACTTTCGATTGGAGAAGGCCTTGCCGCGCCGACATTACAAGGTCACGAATTGGTGGCAACGGAAAACATATTTTCTGACACCCTAACGTTTTTCAAAAATAAAAACTCCATCCACTCTAATTTGCACTCTTAATTTCTTATTGTTTGAATACGTACACTACTATTGAAAAACCGGCATTGGCGGAATACAAAGACCGGGGCAGTAAGTTTCTGGCATATGCATTTCCAATTAAAGAAGCACAGGATTTTAAGAGCAGATTGAAAGAGTTAAAAGAAGAGCATCCAAAAGCTGCACATCATTGTTTCGCATATCGCATCGGGACTGATGGAAATAATTTTAGATCAAGCGACGACGGTGAACCTTCAGGTACGGCCGGCAAACCTATTTTGGGACAGATCGACAGTAAAGGATTAACCAATGCAGCCATTGTTGTTGTGCGCTATTTTGGCGGCACATTGTTGGGGGTTCCGGGCTTAATTCACGCTTATAAAACAGCCGCATCTTTCGTGCTTCAGCTCACGCCTTTTGTTGAAAAACCCGTCCTCCAAACCTGTAGGCTGCAGTTTAATTATACTTTGATGAACGATGTGATGACGATAGTGAAAAGGTACAAGTGTGAAGTTCGCAGCAGCGAAATGCAGTTGTTTTGCCGGATGGAAATCGGTATTCCTAAAGATCAATTGGAGCATTGTTTAGAAAAGCTGCGGGATGTAAATGGTATTTTAGTCGAGCTATAATTTGTCCAAACTGTTGGTCTATAATTTGTTTCAAATAACTAAAAATTTATGGCTTGCAATTTTTCAATTCCGGTTCCGGGTAATGCAGAACAACTCCTTAGCAAAGCAAAGAACGCTGTACAATCGCAGGGTGGCACATTTGAGGGTGATTTGAACAGCGGAAATTTTCAGGTGACTGCGTTCGGAAATACCATCGCCGGTTCTTATGGCATGAGTGGCGACCAAATGAACATCACTATTACGGATAAGCCGTTTCTACTTTCTTGCGGCATGATAGAGAGTTACCTCAAAAGTCAGCTGACATAGTGGGAGATGAAGATGTATTTCATTGCCATTCTGCTTCCGGAAAAGATTAATGAAAAGGTTCTGGAGCACAAACGTTTCATGGAGCAAAAGTTCGGTTGCAGAGTGGCTCTGAATTCACCGGCGCACATTACTATCATTCCACCCTTTTGGATGGAATTAGAAAAAGAGGAGCAACTACAGTCAGACGTAGCAGAAATCAGTAATCAAATTGATTGCTTTTCGATTTCGACGAAAAGTTTTTCTGCCTTTAAACCAAAGACCATATTCATCGCAGTAGATGAGAATACGTGTCTGCAATGGGTAAAGGGCGCCGCGGATCAATACTTTTCCTCAAAAGATTACAAGATTAAAAGAGAAAGCAGGCCTTTTCATCCTCACATCACTGTTGCGACGAGAGACTTGCACAAGAAATCTTTTGCTGAGGCGTGGCAATCGTTTGAAAACAAAAATTTTGATGAATCGTTCGATGCAATGGGGTTGTCAGTGTTAAAACATGATGGCAACCGTTGGAATGTGATCTACACCGCATTGTTTAACCAAACCTGAAAGGATTTTCAGTTGTAGATCTAAACTCCTCCCAAATGCTTTTCACAATTTGTTGTGCAGGCAAAATGTCTTTGACGAGGGCACTTACTTGTCCAATCTCCAGTTCCCCTTCTGCCAGGTCGCCTTCAAACATTCCTTTTTTGGCCCGTGCCCGACCGAGAATTTCCTTTAGTTCTTCTTCGCCTGCGCACCTGGCTTCAGCTTGCTGAATAAGTTGATAAAAATTATTTTTTAGCAGGCGCACAGGCGTTAGTTTTTTCAACGAAAGCATCGTGTCGCCTTCACCCGAATCAATCACTGCTTTCTTGAAGTCAATGTGAGATGAAGCCTCTTCACTCGCTACGAAGCGAGTTCCGATTTGAGCGCCTTCAGCTCCAAGAGCCATTGCTGCAAACATTTGTCTGCCTGTTGCAATGCCACCTGCAGCTATCACGGGAATAGTAACAGCGTCTGTAACAGCCGGAATTAATACGAACGTTGTGGTTTCTTCTCGTCCATTATGCCCACCGGCTTCAAAGCCTTCAGCTACCACAGCATCGCAACCGGCATCCTGCGCTTTGAGCGCAAACTTGCTGCTGCTCACTACATGAACAACAGTAATTCCTTTGCTCTTTAAGTGGTCTGTCCATGTTTTAGGGTTGCCTGCCGATGTAAATACAATTTTGATGCCCTCTTCAATTATGATGTTGAAGTGTTTGTCAACGTCGGGATAAAGCAGTGGTACATTCACTCCAAACGGTTTGTCAGTTGCGGCCTTGCATTTGCGAACATGCTCCCGCAAAGTGTCCGGGTACATACTTCCTGCTCCAATTAAGCCAAGGGCTCCGGCGTTACTGACTGCACTCGCAAGCCGCCAACCACTGGCCCACACCATGCCGGCTTGTATAATCGGGTATTTAATTCCGAACAAATCCGTTATTCTGTTTTGAAACATGCCGGCAATTTAAATTAACTTAAATGATGAGTGAAGAACCAGCACTGTTCCGCTCAGATGAAAATGTGACAGCCAATAGAAACGGTCGGAACCATCTTTTTTGTACATTTAAAAAAACATCCCATGAAGAAGTCTGCCTTTCTTTCGCTATCTGTACTCTTTTGCATCACATTGTTCGGTCAGACTGTCCCAACTGAATTTCAAAGATCTAATCAAAGGATGCTGACTTATGGCAATCTTGATGATGTTGATCTGCGGGAAACTGTTTTATCAAAATTTGTCGAGCAGAAGTGGAGCCCCACCATAGTCAAGTTTCACAATGGTTCTACGCTGCTTTCGCAGGTAATTTTCGATCAATACAATAATAAATTATACTATCTGCAACAAGGCGTCATTATGGAGTTTGGCGTGCCTGTAAAGGAGTTTACGATTTCATTGATCCAGGGCAAAGACAGCGTATTTCTTCTTTTCCGCAATGGCTATCCTGCGGTGGAAAGGCAAACTGATGAAACTTTTTACGAGGTGCTGGTTGACGGAAATCTGCAGCTGTTGCGATGTAAGGCAAAAACAATTCGTTTGCATAAAGATGTGGACGTGCCGGAGGAAAAAAGAGATTACAAATCTGAATTGTTTTATGCTTTTCTCCCAGATCACAGAATGGTGCTGGTGAAAAAAGACAAAACAGATTTAATGAAACAGCTGCCGGAGTATGCAGATAAAATAGCACAGCTGGTGGAAAAAAATAAATTGAAATTGAAAAACGAAAATGATTTTGCCCGATTATTCCTCCTTTTGAATTAAGCTTCCCTTCTTCGTGGCTCATCAGCGAAAATTTCTCATCTTCACGTTCTTTCGATAGGAATTTTTATGCTGGTAAAAACTTTTGGCAGTGCTGTTTATGGTGTGGAAGCGATCACCATCACGGTGGAAGTAAACTGGATGGGCAGCAACACCGGCTACCTCATTG
>JAEZJD010000085.1 GCA_023436425.1 Bacteroidota bacterium
CTGTTTAGGAAAGACAATCCGCAAATCATTCTCGATGTAGCCACCGGTACAGGCGATATGGTGATAATGGCATCCCGGCTGCTGCAAACTCCAAAAATAATTGGCATTGACATTTCCCAAAAAATGCTGGAGTTTGGGCAGGTAAAAGTGGAGAAGCAAGGGCTCACGCAGAGAATAGAATTGCACAAAGGTGATGGAGAAACAATAAACTTTCCTGACAATACGTTTGAAGGCGTGATGGTGGCTTTTGGTATCAGAAACTTTGAAAATCTTGAAAAAGGATTAAGTGAAATAAACAGAGTGATGAAACCGGGAGCTCAATTCATTGTTTTGGAGTTCAGTCAGCCAAGATTGCCGGGAGTGAAAAGTCTCTATAATTTGTACATGAGCATTATTGCTCCACAAATGGCGCAATGGTTTAATCAAAATAAAAAAGCGTATCAATATTTGAATAAGTCTGCCAAAGCATTTCCGGATCGTCAGCGATTCGTTGACATTCTGAATAAAACCGGTTTTTCCAATACCTACTTCAAACCACTAAGCTTAGGAATATGTTGCATATACAGCGGACGCAAATCTTAAGGTTGAAAACTGCACTGTTTTTTATTGCGCTATTCACTTCTGTTTCCTCTTTCGCACAAACGGAAATGTTTCTTGAAGAGCATGACAGAAAACCGTACTATTTCGGCATCAGCCTTGGCTTTAACCGCGCCTTTTTTCACACCAGTCTTGATCCTGCGTTTTTAGCTCAGGAGCCGGACAGCATTTTTACCGCAGAATCTTTGAATAGCAGCGGCTTTCATTTGGGACTCTCCGCTACAGCAAAATTGTCGCAGCGTTTTGAACTCCGCTTTAATCCACAACTGATATTTCTGGATAGAATTATTGAATACAAACTCAACCCTGAATATCCTAATCTTGATGGCCAATTGATCGATAAGAAAGTGGAGTCGGTGATCACCACCTTCCCCTTACAGGTGAAATTTCTTTCCGATCGCATCGGCAATTTCAGAATGTACATGCTCGGTGGTGGCAAAGTAGATCTGGACCTTGCATCGAATGCAAAAGCACGAAAAGCCGAGGACATGATAAAAATTGAAAGAATGGATTATGGAATTGAAGCGGGTGTTGGGTTTAATTTTTATCACAAAAGTTTCATTCTCTCGCCGGAAATCAAAATCAGCAACGGTTTGCGCAATCTTCACAGCCGCAATGAATCCCTGAACTACTCAAGAGTTCTTGGCGATATTCATTCCCGCATGGTCATGTTCACTATTCACCTGGAAGGATAGTCGCCGAGTTCGATCATACAATTTTGCAGTTTTCGAGCGTGGATGGAGGCTGTCTTGGCAGCCGGCTGTTGCACTCACGAACGTGCGAAGTTGTGAACATGCTTGGCGTAAATTTGCTGCATGTTATCAATCAGTCAACGTGGGCAGCAAATGCCACCTTCACCTATCAGAAAATTAGTGCCGTATGCAGAAGCGGCGAAGCTTAAAGGAATAAAGGTTTACCATCTTAACATTGGCCAACCGGATATTGAAACTCCGTCGAAAATTTTGGACGCCGTTCGCAATGCTGATATCCGTGTGTTGGAATACAGCCATAGTGCGGGAAACGAAAGCTACCGTCGAAAGTTGGTTGAGTACTATCATTCTGTAGGCATCGACGTGTCGCACGAACAAATTCTGATTACCACGGGCGGTTCAGAAGCAATCATGTTTGGTTTCTTTGTCTGCCTCAATCCTGGCGATGAGGTAATTATTCCCGAGCCTTTTTACGCAAACTATAATGGATTTGCAATGGCTGCAGGAGTAAAAGTTGTTCCGGTCACCTCTCACATCGAAAATGGTTTTGCGTTGCCGCCAATCAGCGATTTTGAAAAGCTGATTACAACGAAGACGAAAGCCATAGTCGTTTGTAGTCCCAACAATCCTACAGGTTATCTGTACAGCAGTCAGGAAATGGAAGATCTTAAAAAAATTTGCTTAAAGCATGATCTATATCTTTTCTCCGATGAGGCGTACCGCGAGTTTTCTTACTCTGGAGAATACGTAAGTGCCATGCACCTCGATGGATTGGAAAACCATGTCGTTTTAATGGATACAATAAGTAAACGGTATAGCGCATGCGGCGCACGGTTGGGGGCTTTTGTAACAAAAAATAAATCTGTTTATGACGCTGCAATGAAGTTTGCACAGGCACGGCTGAGCCCGCCGGGACTAGCGCAGATTATGGGCGAAGCAGCCGTAGATTTACCGACTTCATATTTCGAAAAGCCTAAAGCCGAATACCTTGCCCGCCGTGATTTGCTTGTCAGGAGACTAAATGCGATGCCTGGAGTTTTCTGTCCCAATCCTGGTGGTGCTTTCTACGCAATGGCGAGCCTCCCGATAGACGATTGTGATCAGTTTTGTCAATGGCTACTGGAATCATTTTCACACAACAATAGAACGGTAATGCTTGCGCCTGCGACAGGTTTTTACGGCACCCCCGGCTTAGGGAAAAAGGAGGTGCGACTAGCTTACGTTCTCAACGTAAAAGATGTGGCCGATGCCATGGATTGCCTCGAAAGAGCACTGGAAGAGTACCCCGGTCGAACAGAAATATCGGAAATTTCGCCTGCCTATGTGGGTACTCAGGGTTAAGCTTTTCCACAGATTTCTATAATAAAAATCCGTAGCAGCATCCGATAAAAGTCTGCTGCTCAAATGCCGCCTTACCAAATATTTCCGGCCTGTTTATCTGCCATTGTGTTCTAATCAATAGGGCATAATAATTGCAAAATCCTGATTAGCGAAACGGCATTTAAATAAAAAAAAATTTTATGACTAACAATGAATATGGAAGCTGGCATGCTGAAAATGAATTTCAACCGCACGAAGGCAGTGGCTTGAATGTAAGTTCCAACGAGAGATTGTGGAGTGTGGGGCTTGGAGCCTTTCTTCTTTCATCCGGTTTGAACAAGCTCACTAAAAATCCAATTAAAGGGTTGGTTAGAACATTCCTCGGAAGTTATTTGCTTTATAGAGGTGCGTCGGGCCATTGTGCCGTTTACGGCAGCCTGGGAAAAACCAAAAATGTGAGGCATTCTACAGCTATTAACATTAGAACAGGATTGATAGTTAACAAGCCAAAAGATGAGGTGTATGCCTTTTGGCGTAAGCTGGAAAATCTTCCGCTGTTTATGAAACATCTTGCAGCGGTTTCAGAAATTGATAGCAAACATTCCCATTGGGAAGCCGTTATTCCGGGAAACATCGGTAAAATAAAGTGGAATGCAGAAATTGTGAAAGAAGAACCAGGTTATTTGATAGGGTGGCAATCTATTCCAAACTCCACGATCAATAATGCCGGCAAAGTAACATTTAATGATGCGCTGGGCGGACAGGGAACAGAACTGGAGGTTGTTATCAGCTATCATCCGCCTGCCGGAGAAATTGGTTCTGCAGTAGCCAAGTCCCTAAACAGTGTTTTTGAAAAGCTGATTCGTCAGGATATCATGAACTTTAAAGATTACATCGAAACAAAGCACCGGTCGACAGCTAATACGAATAACAATCCGAACATTTTGCGCAGTGAAAATGAAAGTGTACGGAATGTAAGTTCCAATTCAGCTTCTATGTCTGCCGGTACCGGCTCAACTGCGGGTCCAACCGAAAATATTAATGACAACCCTAACATACTAAGAAGCGAACGTGAAAGTGTAGAAGATGGCTCAGGACGGGTAAGCTAGCTCACATCAATATAAAAGAAGGAGTATTTGTTTTGATAAGGCGGTGGCGAACCGCCTTTATTTTTTGTAAACTGTGACATTAATGATTTTATCAGAACGCAGGAAGTGAGTATTTTTGCACCCCTCGCCGAGGTAGCTCAGCTGGTTAGAGCACAGGATTCATAACCCTGAGGTCGGCAGTTCAAGTCTGCTCCTCGGTACGTCTCAAGCCCACTTTTGTGGGCTTTTTCATAAAAAATGCAGCCCTTTCGAGCTGCATCTATGCATAAAATGTTGACTTCATTATTCGGCCGGGTGTCCGCCTCCACGTCTTCTTCCTTCCAGCAAAGGCTTTGCTTTTAACTCCACTGCGTACCCAAGGTCGTCAGATAATCTATTGTCAACATCGCTACTTACCCAGTGTCTGCCTTCTTTTCGAAGGCGTATCTCTTCTGGCGGATGCTGATTGGGGCCTCCCTTGAAACTGGTAAGTCGAGCATAACATTCCCCTCCATTATCAACCCGCACATCGTAATGTGCGAGAGATCCACCATATAACACAGCTGCTGTAACTTCCATAACAAACGCTTTGGTATTAGTATTTCAAAGATGATGCCTACAAGCGGCCAAATGCGGAAGAAATTCTGTTGACTTTTGTCCACTTTCACCTATATGTTAACTATTGAAAGTCAATCTGTTTGTACCGCAGCATTTAAGGTGTAATTTGCTGCCCATGTTTGTAC
>JAEZJD010000100.1 GCA_023436425.1 Bacteroidota bacterium
GCATTCACCCGTGCGAAAGATTACAAAAAAGCATGGGCTGATTACAACAACGCGAAAGACAGAAAAGGTCTCACACCTCCCCGTCGTGATCTCGAGTTAGATGCTCTTGTTGAAATTCTGGACAATAAAAGATTTATCACGTGCCACTCTTATGTGCAAAGTGAAATTCTCGGTGCTATGGACGTAGCTAACCGCATGGGCTATCATTACAATACTTTTACGCATATACTAGAAGGTTATAAGGTTGCAAAAGAAATGAAGGAACATGGTGCAAACGCTTCTACATTCAGTGATTGGTGGGCTTATAAAATGGAAGTGCAGGACGCAATTCCCTATAATGCCGCCATCATGCACAAAGTAGGTTTGAACGTTGCGATCAATTCAGACGATGCTGAAATGGCTCGCCGCCTGAACCAGGAAGCAGGGAAAATTGTAAAATACGGTGGCGTTTCGGAAGAAGAAGCTCTTAAGATGGTGACGATAAATCCTGCAAAAATGCTCCACGTAGAAGATAAAGTCGGAAGTCTGAAAGTTGGTAAAGATGGTGACGTTGTTGTGTGGACAGATAACCCGCTTAGCATTTATGCAAAATCTTTGTACACCATTGTTGATGGTACTGTGTACTTCGACCGGGCTAAAGATGAGCAGATGCAGAAGCTTGTTGATGTTGAAAGAAACCGGATTGTAAGGAAAATGATTGGCGAAAAAAGAATGGGCAATCCAGTTACGCCGGCAGTACCAAGCTTTCAACATATCCTCACTTGTGGTGAGCATCATTCTGACGGAATCTCGATTTATGATGATGGAGAGGAGGGAAATAAATAGTTCACGAGTTCGCAAGTTCAAAGTTCACGAGTTCGCAAGTTCAAATGTTCACGAGTTAAATTACACAATGGCAACGTTTAAAAGGTTTGAAGAAATTCATGCGTGGCAAAAAGCCAGAATTCTGAATGATAAAATTGGGCAACTGATTGACGGCGGAAGATTTCAACACAACTATCGGCTTGTGGCTCAAATTGAAAGTTCAGCGGGTTCTATAATGGATAACATAGCAGAAGGATTTGAAAGAAGCGGCAATCGAGAATTTCTCCAATTCCTTTATATAGCCAAAGGTTCATGCGGCGAGTTTCGCTCACAACTCTATCGTGCAGTTGACAGAAATTACATTTCTCAAGATGAATTCAGTGACCTTTACGATGGCGCGAAAGAAGTAATTGTTATGCTTCAGAAGCTTATTGATTACTTGCAATCTTCAGAATACAAAGGAGTGAAATATAAAAACAGAATGCCGGCTGAGCCCGTAAACTGGCAAACTCTTGTGAACTCGCAAACTCGTGAACCCGAGCACAGTAAATTTGAAAACAATAACAACAGTCAATTACATGGAAACAAATAAAATGAAAAGGGTACTTTTCAGCATACTCTCATTTAGTTTTCTTGCAGCTCATGCACAGGAAACAATTTTGCCAGCACCAAAGCAGTCGCAGGCAATTGCCATTACCAATGCCATTGTGCATGTGGGCAACGGGCAAGTTCTGAATAACGCGACCATCGTGATGGACAACGGAAAAATCACTGCTGTTGGCAGCAACGTTGCTGTTCCATCAGGTGCGCAGGTGATCAATGCTAACGGGAAACAAGTTTATCCCGGAATAATTCTCGCATCGAGCACTTTGGGTTTGGTGGAAATCGGCAGCGTACGTGCAAGCAATGATGTTCGTGAAATAGGTGAAATGAACCCGGATGTTCGCTCGATCGTTGCTTACAATGCAGATTCCAAAGTCATTGGAACGCTGCGTTCAAACGGAGTTCTGTTAGCTAACGTGGTACCGCAGGGCAGCCTGCTTACCGGGCTTTCATCTGTCGTGCAGTTAGATGCCTGGAACAATCACGATGCGGCATACAAAACGGACGCCGGCGTGCACCTGGTGATGCCTTCTTTGATGCCGAGAAACAGAGGATTTGGATTCGGCGGCGGCAGAGGATTTGGTCCAAATGCAGGAGAACAAACAGATCCTGTGAAAGAAGGCCTGGACAAAATAGACCAGGTGAAATCTTTTTTTCGCGAAGCAAAAGCATACTTCGCACTTCCTTCTCACGATGAAACAAATCTAAAATTTCAAGCAGTAAAGGGCTTGTTTGACAAAAGTCAGAAGTTGTATGTGACTGCCAACACGGTGAAACAAATGCTGGTAGCGCTTGATCTTGCAAAAGAGCTGGGATTTGATATGGTAATTGTCGGTGGCGATGACAGCTGGCAAATTGCCGACCTGCTGAAACAAAACAATGTTTCCGTTATATTAAGTCAGCCACACAGCCTGCCGCAAACGGAGGACGATCCTGTTGACCTGCCGTACAAAACCGCTGCGTTGCTGCAAAAGGCAGGTGTTAACTTTGTCATCAACGACGACGATCCACAAACCCGTGGACGCAACGTAATGTTCAATGCAGGAACCGCTGCAACCTATGGCTTAACCAAAGAGCAGGCATTGCAGGCAATTACATTGAACGCTGCCAAAGTTCTTGGTGTTGACAAACAAACGGGTAGCATTGAAGTAGGGAAAGATGCCAACATCATCATCAGCGATGGCGATATTCTTGATATGCGGACAAACAATGTAACGCATGCATTTATTCAGGGGAGAAACATCAACCTTGACGACAAGCAAAAGCAACTTGACCGCAAATACGAAAAGCGCTACGGACTCAAACCAATGTAATGTTTTTCAACTTGCCAAAAAGGAACCCCGCATGAGCGGGGTTTTTTTGGCTAATGACATATCGTTAATGGGACACTGCTTTCAGTCCGATAATTGATCCGATTAAAGTGGTGAGAAAAAACAGCCGCAGAAAAGTGGCAGGCTCTTTAAAGACAATAATTCCAACCAACGCTGTTCCGACAGCGCCGATACCTGTCCACACGGCGTATGCAGTGCCAATGGGCAGCGTTTGCGTGGCTTTCATTAAAAGAGCCATACTAATACTGAGCGCCACAAAAAAAGCAGCATACCATAAATACATCTGGGTGCCTAATGTTCCTTTTGCCTTTCCCAAACAAAAAGCAAAGGCTACTTCGAACAAACCTGCTATAATAAGGATAACCCAATTCATTGTTTTCTGTTGCGGCAATTAAATAGATCTGGGCACGATGTGCGAGCGATGCCTTCAATCATTCATTTTCTCCATCAACATCTTTTTCTTCATCCAGCAACTCTCGTTCTATTTCTTCCATTTGCACGATGTCTGCAGCTTCGCTTTCGGTAGGCGTAACGTTGATCAATTCCAATAGGTCTTTGCTGTCCAAAAAATCTTCCACATCGGAATTGAGTTCGCACATTACCATCGAGGCATTATTTTCATAAAACTTCTGCTGCGTTCGCACCAGGCTTTCTGCAGCTTCTTCGTTAATAGATTTAACACCGCTTAAATTAAGCACCACATTGTTTGGGGTACCTTTAAGCAGTTCTAAGAGTTGGCGGTTCAAATCTGCTGCCATATTAGCAGACAACTGTGGAGTTTCCACCCTCATGACAGTAAACTTCTCTTTGGTATCAGTTTTGACTTCCATAGTGTTCAGGCACAAAGATTAATCTCTTAACCTGCTCAAAAATATTTTTTATTATTGTACTAAACCAGAAGGGATTTAAATGGATAATAATTTTTCCTCACAAGTAAAAGAGATCATTTCGTTCAGCAGGGAGGAGGCGTTGCGACTCGGGAACGATTTTATCGGAACGGAGCATCTTCTGCTCGGACTGATTCGTGAGGGTGATAATACAGCTATTCGAATTTTGAAGAGCTTTAATGTTGACCTCTATGAATTGCGCAAGGAAGTGGAGTTGGCGGTGAAAGACAAAACAGGTAAAAACATTGCTAACATAAACAGCCTGCCGCTTACGAAACAGGCTGAAAAAGTAATCCGTGTTACCGTATTGGAAGCCAAGGCATTGAAAAGTCCGACCGTGGAAACGGAGCATCTCATGCTTTCGATTCTTAAGAACAAAGAAAATATAGCAACGCAAATCTTAAATCAATTTGACGTGGATTACGACATTTTCAGGCAGGAACTCGGCATGGTAAAATCAAACGATGTACGTGCGGAATACCAGGATGAAGGGGATGATGAATTTGAAGATGAAAAGAAGTATTCCGGCTCCAAATCGAGACAGGCGGGTGCAACGAAAAGTAAAACGCCAGTGCTCGACAACTTTGGTCGCGACATCACGAAGCTTGCGGAAACAGGCGCTTTAGACCCAATCATTGGTCGTGAAAAAGAAATTGAAAGGGTGTCACAAATTCTTTCGCGTAGAAAGAAAAACAATCCCATTTTAATTGGCGAACCAGGCGTTGGTAAAACGGCTATTGTAGAGGGTTTGGCGCTGAGAATTGTTCAGCGAAAGGTGTCGAGAGTTTTGTTCGACAAGAGAGTTATTTCACTTGATCTCGCAGCGCTCGTTGCCGGTACTAAGTACCGTGGACAGTTCGAAGAAAGGATGAAAGCGATCATGAATGAGCTAGAAAAGAATCGGGATGTCATTCTATTCATCGATGAAATACACACCATTGTTGGTGCCGGTGGCGCCAGCGGTTCGCTTGATGCTTCAAACATTTTCAAACCGGCTTTGGCTCGCGGAGAACTCCAATGCATTGGTGCATCCACGCTTGATGAATACAGAATGTACATTGAAAAAGATGGTGCACTTGACCGTCGTTTTCAAAAAGTGATTGTGGATCCGCCAAGTGTTGAAGACACGATTCAGATACTTGAAAATATTAAGAGCAAGTACGAAGATTATCACAATGTGATTTATGATGATGAGTCCATTCTTGCGTGTGTGAAGTTGAGTGATCGGTATGTCACAGATCGTTTGTTGCCCGACAAGGCCATCGACGTAATGGATGAAGTAGGGGCGAGGGTGCATTTGAAAAACATTAATGTGCCGCAAAATATACTTGACCTGGAAAAGAAAATAGAAGACGTTAAAGTTGAAAAGAACAGGGTAGTTAAAAGTCAGAAGTTTGAAGAAGCGGCGGCGCTTCGAGATACGGAAAAGAGATTGGGTGAAGAGCTTGAAAAGGCAAAAGGACAATGGGAAGAAGAAAGCAAGCATAAGCGATTTCCGATTGGAGAAGAAGAAATTGCTGAAGTCATCAGCATGATGACAGGCATTCCGGTAAAGAGAATGGTGCAGGCGGAGACAGAAAAGCTGCGGAAGATGTCAGAGGATATGACGCAGATGGTTGTTGGTCAGAATGAAGCGATTCAGAAGGTGGTCAAAGCCATTCAGAGAAACCGCGTTGGATTGAAAGACCCTAAAAAGCCAATCGGTACATTCATTTTCCTTGGTCCAACAGGCGTTGGTAAAACAGAGTTGGCAAGAGCATTAGCAAGGTATATGTTCGACAGCGAGGACTCGCTGATACGGATTGACATGAGTGAATACATGGAAAAGTTCACGGTGTCAAGATTGATAGGTGCGCCTCCGGGATATGTAGGTTATGAAGAGGGTGGACAGCTAACGGAGAAGGTTAGACGTAAACCGTACAGTGTGATCTTGTTGGACGAAATTGAAAAAGCGCATCCTGACATTTACAACATACTGTTGCAGGTGTTGGATGATGGTCAGCTTACAGACGGATTGGGTCGCAAAGTGGACTTCAAGAATACGCTGATTATCATGACGTCAAACATTGGCGTGCGTCAGTTGAAAGACTTTGGTGAAGGCGTGGGTTTTGCCACTGCAGCACGGGTGCAAAATCAGGATGAAGCCAACAAAGCGGTGATTGAAAAAGCGCTGAAGCGTACCTTTTCTCCCGAGTTTTTGAACCGTATTGATGATGTGGTAATCTTCAACTCACTTACGAAAGAAAACATCTTTGAGATCATTGATATCTTAATGAAAGGAGTGATGAAGCGTCTTGCGAATCTTGGCTTCAGCCTGGAGCTTACTCCGGAAGCAAAAGATTTCATTGCCGACAAAGGATACGATCAGCAGTTTGGTGCGAGACCGCTGCACAGGGCTATTCAAAAATATCTGGAAGATCCTCTTGCAGAAGAAATATTGAATATGAACGTGAAGCCAGGAGATGTGCTGATTGCTGATCTCGACAAAGACAACGGCAGATTGTTCTTCACGCTAAAAGAAGTGGCGGAAGAATCTAAGGCATAGTCCTTCGTCATCCTTCGTCATCCTTCGTCAGGCTCAGGATGACAACAATTATTATATCTAGCTAAGCGGAATAAGATCCCGTTTGCCAGGGCAAACGGGATCTTTTGTTAGGGGAGCCAAAGCTGATAAACAATAACGAAGGAGTGGCGAACTAAGATGCACGTCACTGTAGCTCTGACTCCGTGCTAATGGTCGCCGGGAATGCGGACGAATCGTGATGGAGTTTTATTGTCACTCTGAGCTTGACGAAGAGTGACAGCTGCGTTGTTACTCCGAACTTCAAAAAGAGTGATGGGCTTCGTTGTCACTCTGAGCTTGACGAAGAGTGACCCTTGGAGAGCTCTTTCAATTTTTCTATGTCTCCGGCGATCAACGCTTTTTTCTTCTGGCGGTTCCATCCTTTAATTTGCTTCTCCCAGGCGATAGCATCATTGATCTGATCAAACTGTTGCTCATACTTCAGCACAACAGGCCTTCTCGGGTATGTATAACATTTCGAATTTGATCCGCTATTGTGTTCATCTAATCTTCTTTCAAGATTGTTCGTCACACCTGTATAAAAGCTCCTGTCGCTGCATTCAACAATGTACACCCAAAAGTTGTATGATCGCATGATTGAAGATAAGGGGTTGGTGGCTTCCTTCGTCATCCTTCGTCATCCTTCGTCAAGCTCAGGATGACAGTCATTCTTCGTCATCCTTCGTCATCCTTCGTCAAGCTCAGGATGACACTTTCTTTGAATCGTCCTTCGTCATCCGTCGTCGGGCTCATCCTTCGTCAAGCTCAGGATGACAGGCTTGGTTCGTGCTTCGTCATGCTTTGTCATCC
>JAEZJD010000101.1 GCA_023436425.1 Bacteroidota bacterium
GTCTTTATCCTATTCTGGCAAAACCGAAAACCATTGGTGAAACTGCGTCCAAAATGAACACCAGATAGATGGACCTTTTTGTAACGCGGAAATTAGGCTGCAAAGTTGCCCTGCCCGAATTGTTTCATTAAGCGGATGTGAGATGCAACAGCTGCTCGTGTGGTATCATAAACATGATAAGGCAGGTTGAACTTTTGACAGTGCTGCTGAACTATTTTGCTTATCGCCGGATAGTGGATGTGACTAATGCGGGGAAAAAGATGATGCTCCACCTGAAAATTTAAACCACCGACGAACCAGGAAATGATTTTATTCTTCGGTGCAAAATTCGCTGTAGTTTTTATTTCGTGCACCGCCCATTCAGTCTCCAATACTTGGCGTGATTCATTATGACTATGCTCGAATGACGTTTTTTCTACTACATGTGCGAGTTGGAAGATAATCGTCATCACCAAACCTAATACCATCATGATAATCATATAACCAACGAGCCACGGAATAAATCCAACCATGAAGATGGGAAGCACCACATAAAAGCCGATGTACAGCAGCTTACTGATCCAGAATAGAAAGTGTTCTTTAACCGGCATCTTCATTTCCGTTACCACAATACGGCGGCGAAAATATTTTTTGAAATCGTTGAAGTAAAGCCAGCCAAGTATGCTTATCGCATACAAAAAGAACATGTAAATGTGTTGAAATCGGTGCAGGTAAAGTCTCTTTTGCGTTGGTGCAGATCTTAAAAACGGCGAGTTGGAAATATCTTCATCAATGCCGTCAATGTTTGTATAGGTGTGATGAATGATATTGTGTTTTAATTTCCAAATAAATGCATTGCTCCCCAATGCATTCGTCGTTAGCGAAAGGAGTTCGTTCACCCAATCTCTCGACGAGTAGCTGCGATGACAGGCGTCGTGCATCACATTAAATGCAATCGAGACCAACGTGAAACCCATCACAATACAAAGCAGAACACCGGCAAATGTGCTGTAGCTCCCAAACAGTAGAAAACAATAGTTGGCTATTGCCAGCGGAAAAAGAATAAGTGTCTTCGAATACAGCTTCCAGTTGCCGGTCTTTTTAATTCCCTTTGAGGTAAAATATTCTTCAACAGATTTTTTCAGCGAGGCAAAAAAAACTTGTCCGTTGTTATTAAAACTAAGCTTCGACATGATTAAAGGGTAAAGGGTGATGTAAAGGTGCTAAAGATAGATAAATAGCAGAGCAAGGCTGAAGTTCAGCCCGCTCTGCATATACAAAGTTTTACGAAAATTAGTTCTTAACCGCCATCCGCCGGTTGCGCATGTTTTTATTGACAGGAGCAGATGGTGCTGTCAGTTCTTCGAAAGGATGCTCCACCGCAGGAATCTTTTTGCCTATTAATTTATTGATGCTTTTAAGATTTGCCATTTCTTCACGACCGTCACAGAAGGACATTGCCATTCCTTCAGCGCCTGCTCTTCCCGTTCTGCCAATGCGGTGCACATATGTTTCGGGCACATCAGGTAAATCGTAATTGATTACATATTCCAGCGCATCTACATCAATGCCCCGCGAAGCGATATCAGTGGCTACGAGCACTTTCAACTTGCCTCTCTTAAAATTATTCAAGGCGTTTTGTCTTGCCGTCTGAGATTTATTGCCATGAATAGCATCTGCATGTATACTCGCTTTTTTCAACTCTTTTGCAATCTTATCCGCACCGTGCTTTGTACGTGCAAAGACGAGCGTTCGCCCTACGTTTTTTTCATTAAGCAAATGCACCAATAAAGATTGCTTTTGTTGCTTCGCCACGAAGTACACCGACTGGTCTATCTTCTCAACTGTCGGAGCATGTGGCGTTACTTCAATGCGCACCGGAGAATGCAACAGCGATGTAGCCAACTGAGAAATTTCGGGAGGCATGGTGGCTGAAAAAAGCATGGTTTGCTTCTCAACCGGCAACTCTCTGATTATTTTTTTCACATCGTGGATAAAACCCATATCGAGCATGCGGTCTGCTTCATCGAGAACAAAAGATTCAAGATGATCCAGATGCACATAACCCTGGTTCATCAAGTCAAGTAATCTTCCGGGAGTTGCAATCAATACATCTGTGCCGTTGCGCAAAGCAGCCGTTTGTGCGTACTGCGAAACACCGCCAAAAATAACTTCTTGTTTTACCTGCGTGTACCGTCCGTACGTTTCAAAGCTTTCATAAATCTGTACAGCCAGTTCACGGGTTGGAGTTAATATCAAAGTCCGAATGTGCTTGTATCCGTTGGTTTTTGGAGCTTGCGACAGAAACTGGAGAATGGGCAGTGCAAATGCTGCAGTTTTTCCGGTGCCTGTTTGTGCCAGTCCGAGAATATCTTTTCCTTTCAACACATGGGGAATAGCTTGTGCCTGTATGGGTGTGGGTGTTGTGTAACCTTCTTTTTGCAACGCTTTCAATAAAGGCGCTGACAAACCTAATTGTTCAAATAACATGTAATAATTTAATTTTTAAAAATGCTCTTGGAGCGTTTGGTCTCATTCAAAAGGACCAGATGAGCTTCTAACTTAAGGGCGGAAGAAATTTATCAAGTCACTAATAAGAGATGACGAAGATACACTTTTAATTTGCTAATGCAATGGTAAAGCAGTTCTTCGCATGCCCATTACCGTTTCGCAGAACTTTCCGCCACACCAATTTTAGCCAGGTGTTCGTTGGTGTACGCCGCTCCCGCCAGCGGAATCATATCTTTTGAATGGCCTTTTACTATGTATTTCTTCAGGAATTCTTTCTTGGAATCTTTGAACGAAGACACCATTCCAAGCTTGTGCAGTACATAAATGTAAACCCATGCGAGATCTAGCTGGTATGGAAGAAAGCCCGCCCGTGCACTACCGGGATAAAGATGATGGTTGTTATGCCATTCGCCTGCAAGCAAACCAGGCCGTGTTTGATTAAGCGAAAGATTGCTGCGGTCGAAATCGATACCATCCTTGTGTTTGGCTTCACCTTTTCCGTGCCCTGTATAGTTGAATGCACGAACAAGTATAAACCACAACAAAGCTGCTGTGAACATGGCAGTTACAAGTGCAAAGCCACCAAGGAGAAAGAAAGCGGTGAACCAAAATGCCCAGTTTAGCAACACACCTGTGACTGCATACCAGGGCGAAGTGACCGAGCCCCATTTCTTATATTTTTCATACGAGTTGATGCGAACGCCGGTATGCTTCATAAAATGCACAACCCGTTGATATTCCTGTGGAGAAAGATCAAGTGAAACACGTTGATGGTTAAACTCCGCTAACATGCAATATAAAAATCCGGCTTCGGGATTGTAAGGGTCGCCGGGCAGATCAGACTTTGTATGATGCACGTGATGAGATACAACATAGATTTCTTCAGGCACTGTTTTGATAACCAGATTTTGTGTCATAATTCTCCACAGCGGATGGCTAAAACTGTAGGACTTATGTGTGCAATAACGATGCAGCCAAATGGTGCCGTGCGTACCGAGAATAACCATGCTATAAGCGGCGATAGCAAGAACTAACCACCAGGAAAAGTATTGAAAGATAAAAATCAAAAAGAAGGGCACCATTGCAACGATAACGCAAGCGCTGAAAAACGAGATCCAATTTTTTTTCGACGCAAAGATGTTCATTCTTGAAAATGCTTCTGACCAAAGCTGTTTCGCCGAAGGAACAATGAGGCTGCCATTTTCATCCTTCCATCCATAAGAAGGCGTATATAGAACATTGTCTATGAAAGTGTTTTTCGCCATGTAGTAAGATAAACTGCAGGTGCAATTCCTGCGTGTGCACAAATGTTATTTCTTCTTTACTCCGACTGCGTTCCAGCCCTTCGGACCTCTTTCTTTTTCAAAAGTGACCTTGTCGTTTTCATTTACAGCTTCCAGCAAACCATTTACGTGGAAAAAAACTCTTTCGCCATTTTGCTGAATGATAAAACCAAAGCCTTTTGAATGATTAAAGTAATCAACTCTGCCTTCATTTATTAAATCTTCCGGCTCTTCAACCGATTTCGGAACTCCAATTTCAATTTCTTCTGCGTTGAAGACTTTCTTCTTTTTAGGATCAGGAGGTGTGGACGTTATGTTTCCATCTTCGTCAATGTAGGCAATCATGTCATCGAAGGATTTTGCCTTGCCCGCATTTGCTTTGCGCTCTTCCATCTTCTCTCTTTTTTCCTGTTTCTGCTTTTGACGCTGTTTTTCCCTTTCTTTTTTGTTAAATGTTTCCTTTGATTTAGCCATATTTCTGTTTCAATAAGTATTAAATCAAGAGCAGCGGAAGTGAGCTAAATGCAGGTGGGCAGAAATCGAAGCTACTAGTACGACGCTCTAAATTAATGTGCAAAAATAATCCTTCTTAAGTTAAGGAGATTGGAAGATAAGTCAAATGTATCCGTACTGTCTGATCCGGCTTGACTTCAGCACGGAAAATAGCAATGGAACGCTGCTCCCTTTCGTGGTTCGCTTTCCGCTACAATGTAGCCGCCGTGCTTTTCCATTATCTTTTTGCATATGGTAAGGCCGATGCCGGTGCCTTCAAAGTCGTCGCGGCTATGCAGCCGCTGAAATAAGTTAAAAATTTTCTGCCCATATTCTTGCCTGAAGCCAATGCCATTATCGTGGACCGAAACACGTACAAAACGCCCAGCCTGAGCCGCTGTCTGCAAATGTTCGGCGCTTATCGTTACCACAGGCTTGTTTTCCTTCGGCTGAAATTTTATACTGTTACTGATCAGGTTTTTAAAGAGGTAATAAAGCTGGTGATCGTCTCCGTTTATTGTAGGCAGTTCATCTTTTTCGATAACAGCGCCTGCATTTGCCACTTGTTCATCCAAGTCGTCCAGCACACGGTTCAGCACTTCGTTCAGGTCCACCGGTGCTACGCTGGTGTTTTTAGCTCCGATTTTCGAGAGGGCAAGAATGTCGTCAATCAGTAGATCCAGACGACGGATGGACGCATGCATTTTAGCAAGATTTTTCTTGCCCGTATCTGAAAGAGTTTCTTTATTACTGAGCAGGTCTGCAAAAGTGTACAGCTTGCGCAGCGGTTCTTTTAAGTCGTGACTGGCGACAAATGCAAATGATGTAATCTCGTCGTTCTTTTTTTCAAGGTCTTTGTTTTTTGCCGCGAGTTCTGCATTCAACTCCTTGAATGCCTGTTCTATTCTCTTTTCTTCTGTAATATCCGAAAGCACAGTCAGAATGTGCGTTACTTTTCCTTCAGCGTTTCTCTGGAAAACTTTTGACCTGTTTCTGATCCAAAGCATTTTACCATCATCAGTTTTGAGCCTGTACTCGAGGCTAAGCGTATCGCCATCTTCTGCAGATGCAATTCTTTCATTGAAATGCAGCAGCGGAAGGCGGTCATCAGGATGTATCAGTTGCAAGCGACCATCAATGTTCATGTCGATTAATTCCTGCGATGTTTTGCCGATCCAATGGGCGAGACAATCATTCAGATAAACCGGTTGCTTTTTTTGCAAATCGTAAATATTGATTGAGTCCGGAGAAGTCTCTGCGGTTTTCTTTAGCCAGTGTTCGCTTTCTTTTACCTTCTGTTGTGCTTCTTCAATGTCCGTTATGTCGAGATCGACACCAACAATTTTTGCCGGCTCATTGTTCGCATTCATCAAAACAGATCCTGTGATCTTCAGCAACCTTTCACCTGAATCTTTTTTAATGCGCATCACTTCCTGAAAACCTGTGTGTTTCTTTCTAAGGTTGGCGACGATGCGTTTTGCCACTGAACGATCTTGTTCCACTGCAAAATCGAGGTAAGTTTCCGGCTGTACTTTCATGTGCTTTGGCAAACCAAACAAGGCATACATGCCGCTGCTCCAGCTGAACTTTTCTGTAGCTATGTCATATTCCCAGCTTCCCATCTGCGCCATTTGTTCTGTGTGCTGCAGAATCGCGAGATTTTTTTGCAGTTCTTCGGTCGTATTCCTCAAAGATGCTGTGCGATCATTTACCTGTGTTTCCAGGGATGAAGCCAATTTTTTCAATTCTTCTTCTGACTTTGCTCTTTCAATCGCCGCCCATGTCCGTTCGGTAACTTGCTCTATCAGGCTGATCTCACTACTCGTCCATTGCCTTGGCGATGCCGATACTGCATTGATAGCCCAATCCGGATTTCTTACTTCCTTGCGGACATTCGCAACAACGAGGGCACCAAATCCAAGAGCTGCGAAATTTTTTTTCTCCGTTTCTGTTAAGCCTTCAATGTTTTGGAAATCCGTGATCACAAGAGTTTCATCAAAGGTTTTACGCAGTGCATCAGGGAAGTCGGATAAGCGTACTCCTTGTGCAGGCATTGGTCTTACTTTTTCATTACCAAACTGGTAAGGAAATATGCCGCGATCATCATCAAGCAGCGCAATTCCTACATAACAACGGTCAAGCTTCAAGTGCTCTGCAAGCATTTGAAGGGCACGATTGGCGATAGCGTCAGCATCAGTTTCTGTTCGTAAAACATCTGAAAACCTGATGAGGAACTGCTGATTTTGTTCCTGCAGTTTGCGTTCAGTGATTTCTTTAAAAACGGCAACAATGTAATTATCACCCGGTTTGCCAATTGGCGTCCAATAGGTGTCAAACCAACGATTGAGGTCGACGAGAAAATTTTCTGTTCTAATTGCTTCCCCCCTATCAGCAACCGACTGCATCAGGTTTAAGATCGACTGCTCAAAATTGGGCATTAGTTCAGTGCCTATTTTGCCAACAACATTATGCAAGCCTGTAAACGTCGTGAAGTTTTCATTTGCTTCTTTATTAATGAACTCAACAACTTTCCCTTCTTCGTTTCGAATCAGCTCTATTAAGGCAAAGCCTTCATCTATTGATTCGAAGACAGTGCGGAGCTTTTCTTCACTTTGCCTTAATGCTTCGAACATTATTTGCGACTCATGAATATCCGTGGCAGCACCATACATCTTTATCACCCTTCCACTTTCGTCTTTCTCCGGATATGCATTGACTACAAACCAGCGGTATTCTCCATCATGTTTGCGAATGCGGTGTTCCTGGCGAAGCTGTTTGCCATTTTTTATCGCTTCATTGTAACGCTGTGCAGACCTTTCGCGGTCATCAGGATGAATGGCTTTTGTCCATCCCCATCCAATGGCTTCTTTCAGAGATTGTCCTGTGTATTCCAGCCATCGATGATTATACCATGTAGTGTAACCATCAGGCTCACTTTCCCAGAGTAGGTCGGGCACTAAATCAGCTATCGACTGCAGACGTACTTCGGATGCACTTAATGCTTCTTCTGCTTTTGCTCTTTCAATTGCAGCCCATGTACGTTCAGCCGCTTCTTCAACCAACTGCACTTCATCTACGCTCCAGTGACGTGGAGTCGAGCTAATCGCTACCATTGACCAAAGCGGGTTATTCTCACCCTTACGTACTGTGGCAGCTACGATTGCTCTCATTCCAAGCTTGGCACTGTTTTGCTTTTCAACTTCTGACAAGCCTTGCCGTTTAAAGTCATCTTCTATAACAAAGGTCTCTTCCAATACAGCTTTGTAAGCCTCGGGGTAATGAGAAAGATCAAACGCATCCGGCAACGGTGGCACGGTTTCGTTGCCCATTTGGTAATCCAGTAAAGCGATATCTTTATCCAAATAATAAGAAACGATATAACTACGATCGAGCCGCAGATATTCGATAAGCATTTCCAAAGCCCGGTTAGCTACTGCATCTGCTGTTCGTTCCGCACGAAGAGCATCTGAAAACCTTAACAGAAAGGCTTGTTTTTGCTCACGCCGTTTGCGTTCAGTAATATTGTTGAAAACGACAGCAATGAGCGGGCCGCCTGCACTACCAATCCGGGCATAATGATAGCTAAACCAACGATCCAGATCTGCGGTATACCCTTCACTGCGCAACGGCTTGCCTGTTTGATAAACCTGTGTCAGGTCATTGAGAAACGACTGTTCGATATTGGGAACGAATTCACTATTCTTCTTGCCCAGTGCGTCTTTCATCCCGGTGTGCTGTTCAAATACCTCATTCATCTCCCGGTAAATCACATCAATTACATTTCTTCTTTCATCGGCGAGCACCTCCATTATGGCGAATCCTTCATCAATGGAATCAAAAAGTGCCTTGTATTTATCCGTTGCTTTTTGCGCTACTTCATCTTTCAGACGAAGAATTTCCTCCTCTGTTTTTTTCTTTTCATCTATATCAAAGAACAACGCCACGACACCCTCGGCGGTAGGCGCTATGGATGCGAGTATCCATTTATTAGTGGTGGGAGAAATAAACTCTCCCCTGGTGGATATTCCCTGTTCCATTGCATTTTTCGAGGCATCTTCTACCCATGTGCCCATAGCATCGGGAAACACTTCCCATACTAATTTGCCAATCACCTCTTCCTTCGTTAAACCAAAAAAATCTATAGCTCTTTGGTTCATAAACAGGATACGGTAATCAGCATCCAACTCATAGTAGTTCTCATTGAGGGCATCCAGTACTACATTTTCCTTTGCTTTTTGCTGCTGAAGCAGGTATTCTTTTATCAGGTCGTGAACAATCCACAAAATGCTTGTTACTTCCTTACGTTCGTTCTTTATAGGTATCAGGTATGTTTCAAAATATCCTTTATCGTCACCAAGATTTTGCTGTGCCGGTATATACACGGTTTCGCCCCGCAGCGCTTGCCGAAACTCAGAGTAGGATGGATCATTTAAAAATGCGGGGAATATCTCGAGAATGTTGCGGTTCAACACTTCTTCTTTTTTTAACCCGTAATAATCTTCCGCTCTTTTGTTCCAGTACAGGTAATTCATGTTCTTGTCCAGAACAATAATGCGGTCAACCGTAGCTTCCAGCAGCTTTTCAATAAACTCTACTCTCTGTGTAAGCTGCTGACGCAGCGTGTAATCTTTGGTAACATCGCTGATGATGGTCAACACACCCATCACAGCTTGCTGCTCATTGAAAACCGGTTTATGGTTAAAATGGACAAACCCCTGCCCAAACGGTGATTTGATATCCCGGAGAAGTACTTCTTCGCCAGCCAAAGCCTTGTTGAAGTATTCGATAGAAGCATCGGTCTTCAGTTGAGGAAGCAAGTCAAAGATGTTTTTCCCAAGGGCTTTCTCTTTTTTCACTCCCAGCTTTTCTTCAGCCGGTTTGTTCCACCAGGTTACTGCATTGTGCGTATCAGTAACGATGATACTATCAATCGAACTGTTACTGAAAACGGTGGCAAACTGCTCCTGTTCTGCTAACTTTTGTTTTAATGTTTGTTGTTTGGTAACGTCTTCTAAAATGCAAAAGAATACTTGCCTTTCATCTTGCGTATTGATGGTAAAATGAGCACTGATAATGTGAATCTCTCCCCTACGTAGTAATCGAAAGTTGAATTTCTCTTCAGCGGAATTATTATTGATAATCGAGGTTACGCGGGAAGAAAAACTTTTCCGGTCATCTGTATGAACAAATGTCAATAACGTTTTTTGCGATAGCTGAACACTACCGCTCTTAGTGCCAAGCAGTTCATGTATGCCATTGCTCCACCATGTTTCACCTGAGGCAATATTCCAGTACCAGTAACCAATAGCTGCAATTTGTTCTATTTGCTGGATGGATTTTTTTTGCAGTGCAATAAAATCTTCTGCTGCGTTTAGCTTTTTCTCCCGAGCGACGATGTCGGTAATATCCTGAGTGGTGCCAATAATTATCTTTTCAGCTGCTTTCGTCTCAATTAACCGGCTTTGCTGCCGCACGTATTTTACCTTACCATCTCCACGTAGAATTCGAAACTCTATTTCCGCCGCTGCGGATTCTTTATGCAACAATTCATTGTACTCGCGGACTTTGTCTTGATCGTCCGGATGAACAAAACTTAAAATTATTTGTTGATTGAGAACTGTTCCGGGCTTAGTCCCATAAATTCTATATAGATTATCTGAGTGCTCAAACTGGCGGGTCAAAAGGTTAATCTGCCAGCTTGCTGTTCTTGTCATTTGCTCATCCTGCAGCAGCAACCTGTTTTTGATATCAAGATATTCCTGCAATACAGTTGACTGCTGTTCTGCGGATTTATTTTCCGTTACATCTTCAAGTACGCCAAGCATCACCCGTTCACCGCCGTCGTTATAGATCCACTTACTGCTATTCCGAACCCACTTTTCTTCTCCTGTTTGCAAAACAATTCTGTATTCGAGCGACAGCGGCACGTGCTGCCGGTAAGCATCATCCATCGCTGACGTTACTATATCCTTTTCGGCAGGATGAACAAATTCCGAAAAAGTATGAAGGTGTGCATTCAATCCCTGTGGCGGCAGCCCATGAATACGGTAAGCGATGTCGGAGTAAAATGCTTCGTAAGTGGATTGATTAAAGTAAAAAATGCCCTGGTGGGTGATGGTGTCTGCATATTGATAGGCTTTGATAGCGGCACCGCGTTCGCTGCTAATGAGCTCCAGTTGCTTTTTATGGAAAACATCTTCAAGTTGCCGGCGGGTGACCAGGTGCGTAAAGTCGTCCTTTTCTTCGATGGAAAAACTGCCTTTCCCTTTTATGGTTTTTATTTCACCGTAGGATGTAATGGCGCGAAAAGATATGTTCAAGCTAAGGCTGGGCCCCATCTCTCTCTCCGCAAAAATTGCTGTTTGTACTTTTTTTAAATCGTCAGGATGAATAAGACATTTGGTGCCCGGTAATTCTCCCGAGTACAACACAAACATGACATTGCTACAGAATATTTCATCTGCATGAAGATCCCAATCCCAAGTTCCCTCTATTGAAACAAAACTGGAATCAATAAAAAAATGAAGTTTTTTTAGTGTAAGCTCTCCCCTGCCGGGAATTAATTTTCTTTTTGCCTCTAACAAGCTGCACTCCTCTTTTTTTATGGATTAGCGTTGGAATGGTTTCAGCGGACGTATGGCGGTAGAGCATGAAACGATCACTATGTGCCTTTTGGCAAATCAATGTAAAGAGTAAATCAGAAAAGGGTTAAACAGCCTTTTTTTCTTCAGCTAAATAAAAGCTTATTACCTCGTCGACGATAATTGCATCGAAGGAATTTAAAAGCTTCAGATCAGCTTCACTGCAGTCGCAAATGAGCATGCAATCTTTGGTAACTATTTCCAGGCTTGACGATTGGATAATTTGAGCAAAATTCCACAACTGGTTCAGTGATTTGAATTTGATTGTAACGGTTGTTTTTGACATAATAGATAAATTTTAGAATACCTATTGCCAAAAAGCTGAGGGAGAAACAACAGCCGGCTTTAAAATCACCGGTGTTTATATGCGGCTCAAAACAAGTTTGAGGAGATAAGTATTTACTGAAGATAACCTATCTTTTCAATAAGCTGGGATTTAGTTGTGCACACAATTCGTAACTAAATTTTTTTGCGCTGAAAGCTTCTGTCGCGATCCTGCTCTTGCTGCTGCAGCACATCTGCGATGTCCGAAAAAGCATTTTTCACCCACTCGGGAATTTGATCTGTGGTCACCCACTCGTCGTTCTCTCCTTTGCTTACATGAAAAATAATTCTGTTGCCCCTTGCATCAGGCACATCCACGTGATATTTTAAGTCTTTACCCGGTATGCGGCGAAAATTAAATTCATATAATCTGCCGCTTGTCTTGATCAACTTTGAAAATGATTGGCTCATATATCGCTCCTTCTACTAATGTCTTGGCCTTTTTGCAATGTTGTTCTGTTAAGTCAAAAATAAAGCCGAAGAAAACGATTAACTCGAAAGACGCTCCAATATTGTGCAAACATTCTAAAACAGTTATAACGCTTATCCGCTAAGTTGCCTTGCCGTTCATTCATCAGCTATTAACATCCCGTTTTTTGATAAATTTCCTCTACGGCTGAGCTGCATGTGCATAATTCTTTTCCCACGTCATCTCCACATCTTACTGTAGAGGCGCATCCTCATAAAACGGGGTTAATCAAGAATGGTAAACGGCCTTCGCTTTTGACGGTGCCATGAGACATCAGGCATTTCTTTTTCCATTGTATTTAGGTGAGCAAACTTTTTTCCATCTAAAACAAACAAAACATGATCAACGGTCAAGACAACCAAGGGCAATCTGAAAAGAAAAATAGTTCAAAGCGTGGATTTGCAGCTATGGATCCGGAGCGCCAGCGCCAAATTGCGAGCCAGGGCGGCCGCGCCGCACACCAGTTGGGTGTAGCCCATGAGTGGAACGCGACAGAAGCAAAGGCAGCCGGAAAGAAAGGAGGGCAACACTCCGGTTCAAGAAGAAGCGGCAGAGCCGAACAAAAAGATTCACTTCTTTAAAACACACAAAAAAACCAGTGAGATCCACTGGTTTTTTCGCTTTACAATTTGTCGTACTCGTAAAGCTTGTACTTATCAATCGCCAAAATTATTTTTCGCACCCATTCTCCTTTGGCAGTAGCGTAGTTCGCTTTGTTCATGTAAAACAGCCATTGCTTATAGTCGGTGGTGCCCTTTAGTTTTTCATAAAAGCTTTTGTTGCGCAGAATCTGGCAAAAGTGTTCATAGCTCGCCTCGTCGGATTCGTATTCTTTGTACTTCGACTTGTAGCCAAGTTTCTGTTGCGAGCTCGTGTTTTTGCCTTTCACGCCAAAGTAGTTGTTCAAAGCCTTTGCGAGCATGCTTTGCCCTGCAGCGCTTTCAACTATGCTAACGCCGAGGATTATGCTTGCGGGAATTTCGTGTTTTTTCATTTGGCCGACAGCGAGGTCGTCGTATTTGGCGATATATCGCTTTACCGCGTTTTGCGCACTGCCTGAGAAAACACTAGCAGAAAGGATCAGCAGGAAAGTCAATTTGAGAAAGAATTTCATGGCTGAATTTATTTATTGGTTAGCCAATCAGCACAATTTCACCTCATCTGCGAAGTGCAAACAAACGAAAAATCTGGTTGCGAGCCAAGAACACATGCCTGATTATAATCATACTTGCAGGTGAAAGTTCGCTACCAGCGCACCCCAGACAGCTAAAAACTTGCTTTACCTGCCTGTGTTTCTTTAACTTAGAAAGTGAATTGAACCAAATGTGAAGATTCTAAAAACCTAAACCAAGCATTTGAAAAAAGAAACAAACGACGGCAAAAACCGGCCAAAATCGGGGGCGAAAGCCCGCAAGTTAAGCACCAGAACGGCTTCCAGCTCCGGTATTGCTGCGGTAAAACAGATGCTCTCCGGCGTTGAACTTTCTCCAATGCCCCTTAACGTGAAACCGATGCTCGCTACAGCAGCGGCAGAACCATTCACCGATGAAGCCTGGCAATTTGAATTAAAACTGGATGGCTATAGAGCCTTGGCTTACATACAAAACGGTGAAAACGAAAATGGCAAGGTGGACATCCGTTCCAGGAATAATCATTCTTTCAATCAAAAATTTAAACAGGTATTTGAAGGATTATTGGAATGGAACATAAACGCCGTGGTAGATGGTGAAATAGTGGTTTTGAACGAAGATGGAAGACCGGACTTTAATAAAATGCAGAATTGGGACAAATACAAAGAAGGAAACCTGGTGTTCTATGTTTTCGACCTGCTGTGGCTTGACGGTTTTAATTTAATGAATGAACCGCTGCACCGCAGGCGCGACATCCTCTCGAAGGTGCTGCCCGATTCGGGTGTCATTCGGTTTAGTGACCACATAGATGCAGTGGGAAAAGAATTCTTCGACGTGGCTAAGCAAAACAATATGGAAGGGATTGTTGCTAAGAATAAAAATTCCGCGTACATCCCAAATAGCCGATCGAAACAGTGGCTGAAAATAAAAGCTGACCAGCGACACGAAGCCGTGATATGTGGCTATACACGAAACAAGGATACCGAACGTGAATTCAGCTCTTTAATATTAGGTATTTACGACGACGGCGAACTAAAATTTATCGGGCAAACGGGTACGGGTTTTAGCGTGGAAAGTCAGACAGAACTGCTCAAAAAGATGCGTCCGCTCGTGACCAAAAAAACTCCTTTTTTAATTGATCCAAGGTTAGGTTCTCCTACTGTCTGGCTGAAGCCTTTTTTAGTTTGCGAAGTAAAGTACACCGAGATCACCGATGAAGGGCTGATGAGACACGCATCGTTTCAAGGACTGAGAGAAGATAAGGCCGCTTTCGAACTCAACCCTGAAAATTCCGAGCTATTGAAAAGGGAGTCCGGTGAAACGAAAAGCCAGCAACTGGTTGCCGGAAATAAAGAACAGGAAATCGTGTTGGTTGAAGAGCACGAGTTGAAACTTACCAACCTGAAAAAGCTGTATTGGCCGAAGGAAAAGATCTTCAAGGGCGACATGCTTAATTACTATTTCAGTATGGCCGAGTACCTAATGCCGTATATGAAAGACCGACCTCAATCGCTTAATCGTTTCCCGAACGGTATAAACGGCGAGAACTTTTACCACAAAAACATGGCAGGTAAGGTGGAAAAATGGCTGAACACTTTTGAACGTTTCAGCGAATCAACCGGCGAGTCGAAGGATTTTCTGATTTGCTCCGACACAGCTTCGTTGATTTATATGGCTAATCTTGGTTGTATAGAAATGAATCCATGGCATTCTCGGTGGCAGTCGCCAAATTATCCGGATTGGAGTGTAATTGATCTCGATCCGGGCACGAACACCTTTGAGCAGGTGATAGAAACTGCACAAGTTGTTCATCAAATACTTACAAGCCTCGATATTCCATCTTTCCCAAAAACATCCGGGTCAACCGGCGTTCATATTTACATTCCACTTGGCGCCAAATACAACTACGAACAGTCGAAGCAACTGGCGGAATTAATAGCTAATCTCGTTCACGAGGAACTACCGGAGTTCACTAGCTTGGTGCGGAGCCCACAAAAGAGACCGGACAAAATCTACATTGATTATTTGCAGAACCGCCCAATTCAAACCATCTGCGCTCCTTATTCTATAAGGCCAAAGCCCGGTGCCACAGTTTCGGCGCCGTTGCATTGGGATGAAGTGAAAAAGGGTTTGAAGATGAACAAGTTCAACATAAAAAGTATGATTCAGCGGGTAAAGAGCGAAGGAGATTTGTTCGCGGGAGTGTTGGGGAAAGGTATTGATCTGAACAGCATTCTCAAAGGCTTGTCCAGCCTTATTTAAACACCTGACAAGTCTGCATCAGCACCATTCTGGTACAGCTTATGATGCTATATCAAAAAAACTCATGGGCAGCTTTCAGCAAGTAATCAATTCGGGAAAACCCGTGCTCGTTGATTTTAGCGCAGAATGGTGCGGACCATGCAAAATGATGGCACCCATTCTAAAACAAGCAAAGGATGCAGTTGGTGATAAGGCAATGATAATAAAAATAGATGTAGACAAAAACCGGGACGCCGCTGAACATTTCAGGATTCAGGGTGTACCGACTTTAATTCTTTTCAAAAACGGAGAAGTTAAGTGGCGACAGTCGGGAGTGGTGCAGGCGAACCAGTTAGTGCAGGTGATTCAGCAGTATGCAAATTAGCAGCCGTTATAGAAGATGATTTTTTATTGTGCCGCTGTGTTTTAATGCTTCGAGCAGTTTCGAACCTGCTAATTTTTGAAGTGCCGATAAATGCCTTTCGTGATGAAGATCTGTGCCTGCAAAATCGTAATAATTCTTTTTCAATAAATATTCTGCAAGCTCCTGAACAGACTTGCCGTAATAACCGGTTAACGCCATTAAATTAAGTTGAAGAAAACACCCGGCTTGTTTCAATTCGTCGAAGTATTCGCGGCGCTGCAGCAGGTATGAGTAGCGTTCCGGATGCGCAATTATCGGCTGGTAGTTTTGGATCTGCAGTTCAAAAAGTGTTTGCTGTAGATCGATTTGGGCTGTCACCATCGAAAATTCAATCAGAACCATATTACCACTCACGGGCAGCAATGGCGACTTCTTCCGAAGTTCGTCTTCGAAATGTTCATCGACGTAATACTCCGCTGCAGCTCTCAGCTCCACGTCGAGTTGTTCTGCGTCAACAGCTTTCTTCAATTCCTCAAAAGAAGAATTTATTTTCTCCGTTGTATTTGGATACATATCCCACAATATATGCGGAGTGGTTATGAGTTTTTTGTAACCGAATGCGTGCAAGCCTTTGATAAGCCGGATAGACATTTGTATGTCAGGAGAACCGTCGTCAATCCCGGGCAGAAGGTGAGAATGCATATCTGCATTTAACCAACTAAGATCGAGTTCCGGAGTTTTCTTTTTACCGAAGAACAGCATTGGTTTTCTTTTTTCGGGCAAGCAGCTCGTGGTACAAGGCCGCCGTGTCTCGCATGAGCCTTTGATAACTGAATTTCTCCATCACATATTTGTGGCTCTCGAAAGCCAGCCTCTCTCGCACGTCATCGTTCTCAACAACTTTCAACAGGTTTTCGCAAAATTTTTCTTCTTCGTTCACTTTCGACAACAATGCAGTTTCACCTTCAACCACCACATCGGCAATGCCTCCCACTTGTGTTGAAACAATCGGCTTATCTGCTGCCTGTGCTTCGATAAGACTAACAGGTGTGCCTTCGTTGAAGGAACACAGTGTTATGATATCTAATCCTGCATTGATCACATCAATATCGCTTCGCCATGATGTGAAGACGAGAGGATGAGGGTGCTGCTGATCTTTATGCGTTGTGAAATCAATGCCCAACTCCTTTGCAAGTCGTTCCAGAGCAGTTCTTTGTTCTCCATCGCCAATAATGAAAGCTTTAATTTTTTTGCTACTGTTTTGCAACACATATTTGATCGCTTTCAAAAACAGCGGATGATTTTTGACAGGAACCAACCTGCCGATAATTCCAATTGCAATCACATCATCTTCCAAACGAAATTGCTGCCGGAATAAAGCTCTTTTCTCCGCTTGATTTTCCTGGAATTTATCCAAATCAAGACCAAGCGGTACTACATAAAATTTTTCAGGAGGAGCAACTTGAAATTCATCAACAAGGTCGTGCTTTTGCGCTTTGCTAATGGCAATTATTGCATCAGTTTTTCTGGCGAGAAACCTTTCCGTGTTAATGAAAAATTTTGTTTTGAAAGAATTGAAATAGGAATGGAAAACATGTCCGTGAAAAGTATGAACCACAACGGGTACCTTTAGGGAGGCAGCCGCAAGTCTACCAAGTGCACCGGGCTTCGCTGCATGCGTATGGACGATATCAGGTTGAAATCGTTTTATAAGGGTCCTGATTTCCTGATATGCTTTCAGATCATCCAAAGGATTTAAAGACCGCGTCATGTGGGGCACAGTCACGTAGCTGATGCCCAACTGCTGTATCAGGTGGTCTGCAGATTGCTCATGCGGATCTTTTTCTCCCATCAACAGAAGTGTTTCAAACTCCGGCTGCAAATACTTGGTGAGATAAGACGCGTTTAAGACAGGTCCTCCGATGATGCAACGATTGAAAATGCGGAGAATCTTAGGCATAAAAAAATACAAAAATGCACCATCTATCGAATACCTGTACCAATCTAACGCTATATTCGTTCTGTGCATTCATATTTGTCAATATGGGATATCGTGCTTACTCCCGTATTTTTTCTTTTGATCACTTTCTTTGCGCTACGGTATAGAAACAAGCATTACAAAGCAAACCATCCACTAAGACCATTTTTTTTACTTGGTTTATATGCAAAGTTTGCGGGAGCTATTGTTATTGCACTGCTTTATCAGTTTTACTACCCTGGCGGCGATACTGTTGTGTACTTCGATCAGGCAGTCGTCATCAACTCTGCTTTTCAGGATTCAATGCTTACGTGGGCAAAGTTGATTTTCCATTTCAGTTATGAAAGTAATCCTGAACTGTACAAATACATTGCACAACTTCCGTTTTACAATGATCCGAGCAGTTATTCAGTCTCGGTTATCGCAGCACTTTTTGGGACGACGAATGGAACGACATACATTCCAATTGCGTTTTTGTTCAGTACACTTTGTTTCACCGGAATTTGGGCAATGTATGTCACGTTCGTCAAGGTATTCCCCCGTCATTATAAGCAGCTTGCAATCGGATTTTTGTTTGTACCGACAATGCTTATCTGGAGTTCAGCGATTTTTAAGGATACGCTTTGCATTGCCGGACTGGGATGGATGATTTACGCTACGTTCCGGTTGTTTGTTGACAAGGATTTTTCTTTCAAGAATATTTTGCTGCTCATCGTAGGATTTTACCTCGTTGCAACAATCAAGATTTACATTCTTCTTGCCTTTTTGCCTGCCTTAGCATTGTGGCTGTTGATGACTTTTTCCCGCCGCATTCCAAATGTGGCATTGAGATATTTTCTTAACCTGGTGTTCGTCGGGCTTGTTATTGGCGGTTTTTACATTGTGAGCGGACAGTTTGAAGAGCAACTGAATAGGTATTCTTTGAGCAGCCTTGCCGAAACATCCGCGTCGACGAGAAACTGGATTAACTATTCGTCGGGCTTCGGCGGCTCTGCGTACGATTTAGGTGACATTGAGCCGACTTTGTGGGGTATGATATCGAAATTTCCCGAGGCCGTGACTGTAACATTATTTCGTCCATTTCCCTGGGAATCGACAAAACTAATTATCATCCTTACCTCTGTAGAATCAATCCTCTTTTTCTTTGGAACGATTTTCCTGCTGGTGAAAAAAGGAGTCATTGCAACTTTTCGAAAAATATTTGCAAGTCCGACCCTCACTTTCTTCCTCCTCTTTTCCTTAATTTTTGCTTTTGCAGTTGGGATCTCCAGTTACAATTTTGGAGCACTATCACGTTATAAAATTCCGTGTCTTCCGTTCTACGCATCGCTCGTGCTTGTGTGCCTGTATGAAAAAAAGCCTGCGGTCTCCAGCGTCACGTCTCATTCGAATAAGCTGAAAAAGGTTTCCTCGTTGGCTTGAACGCTGTATTGCTCAACGATCTTGCGCCTGCCGTTTGCTCCCATTCTTGTCCGCTCATTTGCATTACTGATCAAAAATGTAAGTGCATCTTCCCATTCCTTTTCCGAGGTACACAAAAACCCGTTTCTGTTCGGCTCTATGATCTTCTTATTAACTCCGACGGGGCTTGCAACTGCTGGTATTCCGAGCGCCAGATATTGAATTATTTTAAAACCACATTTGCCTTCGCTCCACGCATCTTCCTGCAGCGGCATAATGCCAATATTCATCTGCAGCAAATCATCTATTTCGGTTCTTTCGTTCCAGGGTATAAACGTGAGTCCCTGGACTTCAAAATCTGGACGTTTGTTGCAAATAACAATGAATTCAACATTAAGTGTAGAAACTAACTTTTGCAGTACAGAAATAATTGGTTGTAGATATTTTAATGTTGAATGAGAACCGGTCCAACCGATCACCACGCGTTGCACTTGCTGATCTTTTATTTGGTTGTGTTGATTTTGAATGTCAACTGAAGTAGGAAGCAGCACCACATTTGAATTGTACTGCTTTGCATAATTGCACAAGTATTCATTGCCTCCCGCAACTTTGTAAGCCAACGAACATATAACTCTTACCTTCCACGTTGCTTTGAAAAGTTTTGAGATTGCATTGCCATCATCCGCAATCCAGATGGCGTCGTCGAAATCGTAAATGATTTTTTTCCTGAAAAGTTTTGCGATTATCCATTCAAAAACCGGAGGGCCTAGAGGAGCAGCTTCTCTATGAACGAAAACATAATTATAGGAGCTTAAGCTAAGGAGTGCTGCAAACCTGCGGGCAAAACCTTTTAACACTGCAAACAATTTGGCAGTAGTGTTACCTTTCTTGTAAATGATTTGGTAGGTGTGTTCGTCAAGAAACGGTTGAACGGTATACTCCAGTAAATGTGCGGGAAAAAGATGAAGAAAGTTTTCTACACGAAAGCGTTGGGAAGGAGCAAGATGAAGCGGATAAGGAACAAGAAAAAGAATCTTCTTTTTGTCGGACATTTATAACAGGCTCAATTAAGCGTTAGCCTTTTGTAGATTTCGTTGTATTTATCAATTCCGGAATGTAGATCGAATATTTTTAGAGCGGCTACGCGAATTTGATCTTTGCTGATATTTGTTAGTTCAGAAATCTTCTCAATAGCCTCTTGATATGATTCTCGCGAAAAGCCTTTAATCACTATTCCAGCTCTTGTCTCCGTGATAATATTGCCGGTATCGCCAATATCGTTACAAACCACCGGAATGCCCATGCCCATCAATTCTGCATGCTTCGTTGGCGATGAAGCAATTTTCGAAAATGAATTTCTAATGAAGAACAGCCCAAGGGAACACAGCGACAAGTATAAAGGCAGCTGTTGCCGCGGCGCATAAGTTACGATAATACCGTTCGAGGTAACTCCGCATGCTTCAGCTTCTTTACGAATTTTTTCCGGATCGTCTTTGGATAATACCAATAGCATGTAATCGCCGTTTTTTGTTTGCTGAAGCTGGCGGAAAAAACGAAACATTTCTTTTGTGAGATACCAACCGCCGACTGATCCAAGGTAGGTAATCACTTTTGTTCCGTCGGATATTTGAAGTTGTCGTCTCAACTGTTGCTGATCTTCATTTTTGATGGAACGAAAATCAAACAGTTCGAAATCAGCGCAACAAGGAATGACATCAATGTGAAGATGTTTGTAAATGGATTGAGCGAGTAGGTGTGCTTGCGAGGCACGGGTGAGTGTCACAATTGCATCGGCCCCGAGCAGCATTTCCTTTTCTTTCCTTTTATATTTTTGATACACTCGCCGATAGAAGAGGTTTTTCAAATTCCATTGTCCGTTTTCAACTTTTTCGTCGGCCCAAAAGCCACGCATGTCGAATAAAAATGGAACATCGGTTTTCCGTTTCAGTGCGAGGCCCACTTCTCCGGCCACATAGCTGCGGCAATGCAAGAAATCAAAATTATCTCGTCTGTGTAGCAACGATGCGGTACGCCGCATCTTATACCGGTCCCAAATTTTCGATATCACCGGCGGACGAGAAGTGAAGCTGAGCGGAACCCAGTTTATTTGCCTGTTCTTGATTGCGTCCAGAACAATGTTCTTTTCTTTTTGTAGCCGTTGCTTTTTTTCGAAGGAAATGATAGTAAAACGGTACCCGAGTTTTTCAAGCCCGATGATATAAGGAAGTACCTGCGATTGTCCGAGAGGATCAGTGAGCCCGTCATAACTGAGGTACAAAATTTTTTTTACTTCATCCATCGATCGTACCATAGTTGAAACACAAGCAGGTGCCAAACACGCAAATATTTTTCCTTTCGACCTCCCAGAAAATCCGCTACAAGCTTCGTCACCTGTTCTCCATTGAATAATCCATGCTGCTTCAACCGCTGCTCACTTAAATGCTCCTGAATCAATGGATTCAACTCCTTGCTTAACCAGTTTTCCATCGGAATTCCGAACCCCATCTTCGGCCGTTCCATTAGTTGACGCGGAATGTGCCGATGCACAATTTGTTTCAGAATATATTTTTTTATGCCTTTGTAATACTTGTATTCTGAAGGCAACTGCGCAGCCCATTCAATGACGCTTTGATCGAGAAATGGTTCTCTTCCTTCAAGACTGACAGACATGGTAGCTCTGTCAACTTTTTGCAAAATGTCATCGACCATGTAGGTTTGGTAATCCACAGCCATCATGAATGCCAGCGGATCAGCATCCACATCTGATAATTCATTGCTAGTGTGCGCCGTTTTTAATTCTTTAACAGGTATTTGGAACAGCTCCTGGATTTCCGCTTTGGTGAAAACCAAATTCAAATTTTTCAACAACTCCGCCGGCGAAGGATCATTTAATAGGTTTTTGATTTTGTCGTAGCGACTGTGAAAGTTTCGCTTTCTTCTCAGAATAGGAATGTTGTTCGAGGAAACAGAACCCATCGCATGAACCGCTAACTTGCGAAGAGGCTGCGGAATGGCACCTATTCTGTTGCTGTACTTGTACAAGTAATCGTACCTGTTGTACCCCGCGAAAATTTCATCTCCTGCGTCGGCGGACAAAGCGACAGTAACGCTTTTGCGTGCCATGCGGCTGACGAGTATTGTTGGAATAGCACTGCTGTCGGCAAAAGGTTCATCGTAGTAATAAGGTAGGTCCGGAATAATGTCCAGCGCTTCTTTCGATGTGCAATAATGTTCTGTATGGTCGGTGCCGAGGTGGGCGGCTATTTGTTTGGCAAAGGGAGCTTCATCCAACAGCTGTTCTGTTGTGCCGATCGTAAAAGTCTTAATCTTTTGGCTGCTATCCTTTTGAAGCAATGCCGTAACGCAAGAACTATCGTATCCCCCACTTAAAAACACCCCAACAGGCACGTCTGCCACCATCCGATATTGAAACGCCTTCGACAAAATTTTTTCGGTTTCATCGATCGCTTCGGGTAAATCAATCTTCAGCTTTGGTTTGTTGTAATAATCATACACATTCCAATACTGGCAAACCTGTTGTTCCCTCGTTTCCAGGTTAAGTTTCAGCAGATGTCCCGGTGAAAGTTTCTTTACATTTTTAAAAATTGAGTGTGGATGGGAAACGTATCCGTATTGCAGAAAAGAAGCAACGGAATTTTCGTTAATTTCTTTTTTGAAGAGCGGATGCTGCAGTATCGATTTAAGCTCCGAACCGAAAATGAAAAGATCTTGCTGATTGCAATACTGAAAAGGCTTCACTCCGGCGCGGTCGCGGATACAGATAACTTCATTCGCTCTTTCATCGAATAGAACAATGGCGAACATACCATGCCATTTTTTTATAGCATCCACTCCCCATTGCCGCCATGAATGCAAAATCACCTCCGTATCCGAATGAGTTTGAAACTGATGTCCTTTACCAATCAGCTCTGATCGAACTTCAGCGTAGTTGTATATTTCTCCGTTAAATATCAGATGCAACCCGTCGAAATGCATTGGCTGATTGGCGGCATTACTTAGATCAATAATTGAAAGTCTACGATGACCCAATGCGACGCTAGCATCAGTAGTTTCTTTAAAAAATACTCCGCTGCCATCCGGGCCGCGATGTTGCAAGCAGTCAGTCATTGACTTCAAAGTCGCTTCTGAAGTACTTTTTTTAAAATCTATAAATCCTGCGATGCCGCACATGGGGAGGAATGGCTTAGCCCAGAGTTGCTTTGTAAGATGATAATTGCTGAAGAGTGTCTACCGCATACCACTTGCTTGGATAAATGTCGCTGCAGTACAAGCTTTGCTTTTGTATCAAGGCGTTCCACACACTATACCAATTATCACACGGCTCAATCAATGAGATAATCTTTTTCGGGTGCACAATCTGAATGCCTGAACAATACATGTCGGTTTTGTCGTGCCTTGATAATTTTTGAACTATGTTATTTTGATGGCTGATGTAATCGCCTTCAAGTCCCGCAATAGGGCGAACCGGCACAACCATACACGGCGGGCAGCCTTCGGCGAAGTATTCTTTTGTCAGCAGATCAAAATCTAATTCAATAACGTTGTCACACGTTAACACAAACACCGGTTCATCCAGCTCCCGCATAAGAGTATTGAACAGCCACCAGGCATTGTCTTGCCCGGTGGTATTAAAGATTCCGCTGACTCCGTGGTCGATAACATGGGCTGCGAGCATTGGTCCTTTGTATCCTACAGTGATGTAGATGTATGGAATTTTCTCGTGCAAATATTTCAAACCTCTTGCTATGAGAGTAGAACCGTTTACCGGCACCATTGCTTTTGGAACAATATCAGTAAGCGGCAACATTCTTTCGCCCTTGCCTGCAGCCATTATAAGTGCATAGCGAATGCTCATTACAAATCCGGTTTATTCAATATTAAATCCAACATTTCAGCTTCGCTTAGCTTTTCAGCATTTGCAGAAGACACTTCGTCCGGTAACTGATTGTCGTATTTTTTATAGAAATTAATGTGGTAATATCCTTTTCCGTTAAGATTAACAGGCTGCACGTGTGGCAGTTCTATCGTTCCGATTAACACTTCATCCAGTTTGTCGCCGGGACGTTCGCCAATTTTTTGGTAAGGAACATTGTAGTGATGAGACCAAACCTTGAGGATGTCTTCAATCTGAGCAGCCTTCATTTTTAACGAGAGAATACCACCATGATATTGATTGATATTATGCATAGCAGTGATCACCAAATCGGCAGCATCGTTTACCGTAAAAAAGAATCGACGCATGTGAGGGCCCGTGGTACCAATTTTTCGATCAGTGTTCATCATCCGCTCCCATATCGGGAAAACAGAACCCGTGGACCACGCGATATTTCCGAAACGAACGCAGATAAATTTCGTTTTGGTGCGACCACTCAATGCGCTGTACAGGCGTTCCATAATGGCTTTTGAATGACCGTATATGTTGCCGACCGGTGGAGCAGCTTTGTCGGTGCTGATTGCTACAACATTTTCAATTCCACACTCGATCGCCTGCCTGGCAATATTTTCCGAGCCAATAACATTCACATCAATGCACTCAAATGGATTTTTTTCCGAAATATCCACGTATTTGGTAGCAGCTGCGTGAATGATTGTGTCAGGTTTAAATTCGTTTAGAACGTCCCGAATGGACTTCTCATTTGTGACGTCTAATGGCACGACCGTACAGCCAGTCTTTACCTCCGCCATCATGTTATTGGCATTGTTTCTCGCCCCCAGCAACACCTTGTAATCGCTGGAGAGCTTTTTTGCAAGATGACGCCCCAGAAAGCCTGAACCTCCGGTGATCAGAATTTTTTTCATTTAAAAGCTAATGAGATGGAGCAAAGATTATGTTTTTTATAAAAGCAGGAGTTCTGATCGAAAACAGGGTTCCTTTTCCTTTTAAGATCGCATCAGCAAACAGCTTTATCGCTTTTCTTTTCTGTTTTTTGTGCAGCGCATATATAGCTTGATGAAAGTAATAGTTAGCGTTTATGTACCGGAGGTATGGCAAATACTTTCCTCTTAGCTTTTCATTTCTCTCAATCATGTTGATGATGTACAATCTTTGATATTCTAGGTTTTCGTACATAGCTCCGAACACGGAACGACCGTCATGCTGCCGAATGCCGCTATTCACTTTTTCAATTCTTCCAACGCGGTTTTCTGCTAAAATGCGAAACCAAATTTCGTAATCTTCAGAGCCAATCATCTTCCAATCCTCCGTAAACATGTAGCGATTATATACCGCCTTGTGCAGGAATACACCGATACAAGAAAGAAAGTTTCTCTTGCAGATTTCCTTATACTGGTTCTTTATTTTAGAGAAATGAATTCGTTTAGATGGTCTTCCATTCTCGTCAATGAACTCATACAGGTTATGAAAAACTTTCGCTGCTTTTTGTCGCTGCACATAATTGAACGCATCCTCCAAACATGTTTCGTACATGATGTCATCTGAATCGAGAAGCGTGAGATACTCGCCATTTGCGTTTCTAAAGCCAACGTTACGAGAGTAGGCCCGTTCCATGTTGGCTTCGTTTCTGAAATAGCGGATCCGCTGATCATCTTTGTACCGTTCCATCACTTCCCGTGTATTGTCGGATGAGAAATTATCAACGACAATTATCTCAAAATCCTGCAGCGATTGGTCCAAAACTGATTTGATCGAAAACGGCAATAGGTCTGCCCTGTTGTAGGTAGGAATAACTACTGAGAAAAAAGGTGAATTCATTCGGTTGCTGATGCGAATACTTTTTGCAGAGATTTTTCAAGTTCGTCAGGCGACCATAACTGCCACGCTAAAGTTTTTACATTCTCCGAAATTTGTCGCTTCAATTTGGGATCATCAGTTAACCGCTGCACCTGGGCTGCCAGATCGCGGTAATCATGAGGAGCCACACCCAAATAATGCTTTTCGTGTTGCAGCACCGTCGTTAGCCAATCCATCTTGTAAGCTACGATCGGAACGCCGCATAAAGCTGCTTCCCTCAGCGAACTTCCCGTCAACGGTGATACGAAGACGTCTGCGTTTGTGTAATGATGCGGAAGTTGTCCATTTGACACGTAGCCCAGAAACTGCACATCACCATCCACCTTCATTTTTTTTGATAGCTGTACCAAATGCTCTTTTTCATCGCCGTCCCCAATAAGTGTAAGAGTATATTTTTTCGTGTCGGCGTTCAATATTGCCAACATTTTAATAAGATCATCTACCAATTTCTCTTTGTTCAACCTCCCGACGTATAACAATTTGATCTTATCATCAGCTGCGCTTTTTTTTATCGCCTTTATCTGATCAAAGAAATAAGGTGTTGGCAAAGCCTCGGGAAGCTTGTCGACAATAATTAATTTGTTTTCGAAGATTTTTTCGCGCTGTAGCCAATCGATATAGTTTCCGTAGCCTTTACTGGTGACGGCATAATCGCATGAAACGTAGCTTCCATCAATCATTTTTTCCTCAATGCCGATCGGAATATTTCTTGATAGAGACTTTCCTGTTGCACTATAAATTGATTCCGGAATGGTGATAGGCATCAGGTAAATTTTTCTATTATAAAAAACCCTGATGAAGATTTTCAACCACCACAACCAAACCTGTTCATACGTGAGCAACGCAGTAGCCGACACCTGTTTTGCGAACATGTAAAGCCGCCAAGGACTGAGAATTACATCAATCTTATTGCTGCCGGTACCAAGGCTCAGAAATGTGGTTTTACCCGCAGTACCTTCTAACTTTTTTTTCCCTATCAAACTAACCACATAAACCCGACCGAAATGAGCTTCATAGTATTTGGCATACCAAACATTGCTTTCATCACTCATATCGAAATGCCCCGGGCCATGCCACAAGTGGAAAATGACTAAAGTTTTCATTGGGCTCTCAGCAACACCAGCTTATGTAGAGTAGAGATTGCAGCTTTGATTTTTCCAAAATTCATCAATGCAAATACAGAGGCTAGTAACAATGATGCCGTAGAAGCAATCCATTGGTTACCGGATACAAGATAAATCAGCAGGCAAAAAATTGTCGGAATGAGACATTGAAATAATAGAGAAGTTTTAAACCGAAACTTTAATCGAATCAGTAGTACGATTGAGATAAGCGCAACTATGGAAGATAAGGAGGTGGACCACGCAGAACCTAAAAGTCCCCATTTAGGTATTAAGGCAAAGTTTCCAAGAACATTGGTGGCGGCAGATGTCAAGGCAAGAGGGAAACTAATATAAACTGCGGAGGCAGCCGTCGCAAACGGCGAGTAGCCGATGAGTGAAGGCAAGATGAAACTCGTTCCACTCATAAATACCCATAACACCGCATCGAGATGCACAAACTCTTGCCCAAAAATGAGAGGAACAATGTGGCCAACAGCGATAGCTGCAAAAGGCATTACAGCTCCCCAACATAATGTGACCACCGGCAGGATGTTTTCAACATATTGATGAATGTAACCATGCTGTTCCTTCGTTCTCAACGTTACGAACATAGGCATCAATAACGTACCCACAAGAATTAAAAACTGCAGCAGTAAACTGTTTATCTGATAGGCAACGGAATACAACCCGAGGTCAGATTTAGATAAATATCTCGTGATAAAAAACGCATCCAAATAATTGGTACAGAAAAACCCTGCAACGGAATAAGGTATTAGTGGAATCGAAAAACTTAGAATCCTCTTTACGGATTTTTTTTCAATAGCAACTTTATAGTTGATAAAAGGACGAAGCTTTACAATAGCCACGACGCACATAGCCAGAGGTGCAGCAATGAACGCCACAAACGCAAAAAGCCATGAGAGTTTCAAAAAATACCCAAACAGCACCACTAATAAAAACACAGCTGCTCTTTCGATGAACAACAATGCGCCCTGCATACGCGGCAGCTTAGCCGCTTGCAGCGCATGCTGAAAGTGAAGCCACGCCACTGATGCACAAACATGAAGTACCACGTACCACAGCACGGAAGATGGCAAATGCAGCATTGCAAAAATCCAATAGATCCACAATGGTGCTGTGGACGCCACAACACCTAAGTTGGGAATTGCAACAGCTGATCTTGCCCAAAATGACTTTGAAATTTTACCCGTTTCCACAAACTCCTGCACACCATATCTCGCTAAAGCTACGTTTGTCCAATTTGTAAATAATTGAACAGCCTGCGAACCGGCGACAATGGCGACTATGTTGCCGTAGCCCTCAGTCCCGTACAGTTTTGTTGCCAGCCAAACAGTTGCAAACGAGAATAATGCTCCGCCGATCTGCGTGCCTACCAGCACGAAATAATTCTTGAACACATTTTCCATGTCCCATTTGGCAGTGCGGCGGTGAGCATGATTTAGCTCCGGCTGCTCAACCGTAAGGCTTTCTGTTGTTTCAATTGTCTGCAAGGAGGTATTTAGTTTTCGGCGTCTTGTAACGGAAGAATGTCCGCATCCCAAAGAATGACTTTTTTTCCGTCAATTACAGTAAAAGCTCCAGGATAAGGTTTCGTTTGAGCCCGAATAAAATTTTTAATTCGTTGAATATCCCACGACCAATCCACCTGGCCGTCTTCCGGAACTCTTTTCGGGAAATAAGTTGCTTCTGCTTCATTTTGCTTAACCCTTGCAGCTTTCCCTTCAGCAATTAGCGGCAGGTTGTTTTGTAACAGTTCAATGGACTTTTCTTCAGCTTTCGCAAGCACATTTGAGATGGTATCGCTCTCATCTATTGGAAACGATTTCTGATCAATTATATCGCCGTTGTCAGTTCCCTCTCCAATATAAAATAAAGAAACGCCGGAATGTTTTTCACCGTTTATCATTGCCCAAACTAATGGCGCATTGCCACGGTATTTTGGAAGCAGAGAAGCATGGATGCCAACAACACCTTTCGAAGGCAGATGCATTATGTGGTCAGGAATCATGTAGTACCAACCAACTACTATGATAAGATCAGGCATCCATTGTTCAATGGTTTTATAGTAATCGACCACCGGATGACGTGCAACTGAAACAGGAATTCCAAACTCCTCAAAGCTTTTAAAATCTTTGAACAGATAATTTTTTACAGTCGTCCGTTCCGGATTGGATTTGTATTTGATGGAGAAATCTGTGCCTAGTGTTAGAATTCCAACAACAGAATGACCTGCCTTGATAATTGCTTCACAGCAGTTGAAACCCAATTCTGTCGCACCTAGAAAGACAATTCTCATTGGATGTTTGCTTGCTTGAACCAAGCTGCCGTGTGGCTGATTCCTTCATCCAGGTCCACCTTTGCCTTGAAGCCTAAAATTTTTTCTGCTTTTTCTACGCTTGGTATTCTAAGTTCAATGTCAGCACGCAATGGCGTCCGGTGTGAAATTTTTGAGGACGATCCTAAGACTCGACAAACCGTTTGCGCCAGCCCTAAAGTTGTAATTACAGCTCTTGCATTGCCAAGATTGAAACTTTGTCCAATAGCCTCGGGCCTTTCGAGGCATAGCATCAGGCACTCAACAAAATCAGTTACATAACACCATGCACGAATTTGAGTTCCATCTCCGTTGATAAAAATTTCTTCGTTCTTTAATGCCTTTTTTATGAACACCTGTAAAGCGCCTTCGCCGGTTTGTCCCGGGCCATACACGTTGAATGGACGAACTGTAACTGCCGGTAAGGAATACTGTTTGTAGTAGGCGTGCGCCAGATGTTCGCCTGCGAGTTTGCTCACCGCATACACCCACCTTGCTTCCCCTGCCGAGCCGGCCACTGTATTATCTTCTTCGGTTGATTTGTAAGCCATGGAACCGAAAATCTCGGAAGTCGAAAAATCTATAAAACGATCTTTCACGTTATTAATTCGGGCCGCTTCCAGCGCATTAGCAGTGCCAATCATATTCACTCTCATCGTTCGCACGGGATCTTTGATCACTGTGTCTATTCCGGCAATACCTGCTGCGTGTACAACAACATTGCAACCCCGCATGGCAGTGCACATCGTATCAAAATCCAACACATCACCTTTAACCACTTCTATGTTAGAATGATTGGCATACTGCGAGTTGCTCAGTGTGTCACGATGAAAATTGTCGTAAACAACAATATTGTTTTGCTCGACTAAACGGCTGATCAAAGTGTTTGCAATAAATCCTGCCCCGCCGGTGATAAATATTTTTTTCCCTTCAATCATAATTTGTTCAATGTTTCGGCTATAAAGTACGCATCGTCTTTGGTCAATCGCTCGTAAACAGGTATTGCTAAGCCGCACGTGAAAGCGCGATAAGCATTTGGAAAAAGAGCTTTTGCATCCAGCCTATATTTTTGTTGATAATACGGTTGTGCAGGAATGCACTGAGCGCCGTAGTTAGTTCCTATTTGTTGTGTTTTCAATTGCTGAATGGCGTCGGCTTGCGATAAGCCATCTACAAGCACATGAAATGTTTGCCAGGTGTGATTACGATCTTTCGGTACTACAGGCAATTGTATTTTTTTATTCGATATTTCTGATAAATAAATAGACGCTATTTCGTCTTTATAAAGAAGAATATTGTCGAGCCGCTTAAATTGATTCCATGCCAAAGCCGCCTGAAATTCGGTCATTCGATAGTTGAAACCCGCTTCCACAAATTTCATTTGTCCATCAATAATTTCAATGCCGTGGTTTCTTAACTGCCGCAACTTTGTTGCAATTTGATCATCGTCGGTCACCAACACGCCGCCTTCGCCGGATGTAATTGACTTTCGAGGATGTAAAGAAAACGACGCGATCGTGCCAAAAGTGCCGGCCTTTTTACTATGCTGCTCTGCGCCAAGTGCACACGCCGCATCTTCAATTACGTATAATCGGTGTTTGTCCGCAATTGAGCGAACGGTTTCTATATCGCAGCAAAGTCCGAACTCGTGAACCGGGATAATGGCTTTTGTTTTATCCGTAATCGCCTGTTCAATTTTTGAAACATCAATGTTGAAAGTCCGCTCGTCCACATCTACAAAAACGCATGCGGCGCCGACAAGTTCAACAACGTTAGCTG
>JAEZJD010000123.1 GCA_023436425.1 Bacteroidota bacterium
GTGCTGCATCATCTGATTACAACTGGACGGAAGTGTTGATGAAGAATGTTCCCTCGCATCTTATTGAAGGTGTCGCTCTTCACCACTACTCAGTAATCGATTGGAACAAGAAAGGTCCGGACGTTGATTTTTCCGAGGCTGAATATTTCGCCACTATGCGACAAGCGCTGCTTATGGATTCGCTCATAACAAAGCATGCGACCATCATGGACAAATATGATCCAAAGAAAAAAATAGCGCTGGTGGTGGATGAATGGGGCGGCTGGTATGATGTACGTCCAGGTACAAATGGAGCATTCTTGTTTCAGCAGAATACTATGCGTGATGCGATGATTGCCGGAGCTACACTGAATATTTTCAATAATCATGCAGACCGGGTGCGGATGGCAAATCTCGCACAGGCAATAAATGTGCTGCAAGCTGTGATACTAACGGATGGAGAAAAGATGATTCTCACTCCTACTTACCATGTAATGGAAATGTACAATGTGCATCAGGATGCGTTGTTGCTTCCATTGTCGATTAAGAGTAGTGATTATTTTTTTGATAACAAAAAACTCACCGCTGTTTCGGCATCGGCATCGAAAAATAGAGATGGTGCCATTCACATTTCGCTGACGAACATTCATCCAAAGAACGCTGAGAAAGTGACCATAGATTTTGCAGATGCAAAAGGTAAAAATGTTGTTGGTCGCATACTTACTTCTGACAAACTGCAGAGCTATAATTCATTCGAAACGCCGGAAAAAATCAAGCCGCAGCCATTCACTGAAGCAAAAATTAACGGGAGCACCTTAACGCTAACCCTGCCACCGTTTTCTGTTGTCGTTCTGGAACTTAAATGATCAAAAATGAAAAAAGCCATCCTGCTATTTCTTATCACTGCTGTCACTATCAGCGGCGTAACCGCTCAACAAAGTGTTGCTTGGAAAGGGAAAAAATGTACTGTGGTGTTGACCTACGACGACGGGTTGAACATTGATTTGACCAGGGTAATTCCTGCGCTTGACTATTTCGGATTGAAAGGCACATTCTACATCTCCGATTACTTCAACGGATTGAATAAACAAATTCCCGGATGGAAGAAAGCGGCAGCAAAAGGACATGAGTTAGCAAATCACACCATATGGCACGCATGTGAAGGTGGCCGCACCGGACGGGAGTTTGTCAAAGACTACGACCTGCGGTTTTATACCGTTAAAAGAATGACTGACGAAGTACAAGCAATGAACAATATTCTGAAAGCCATTGACGGAAAGGACAAACGAACCTTTGCCTATCCTTGCGGTGATACCAAAATTCACGACACAGCTTACATTGATCCGTTGCGCAATGATTTTGTTGCGGCACGCGGTGTGCAGTCATACATGCCAACGATCGACAAAGCCGACTTGTATTACCTGCCGTGCTACATGATGAACGGCCAATCGGGCGAGCAAATGATAGAGTTGGTAAAGCAGGCGATGAACAAAAATGCGCTGCTCGTTTTCCTTTTTCACGGTGTTGGTGGTGAGCATTCATTGAACGTTTCGTTGGAAGCACATCGAAAGCTGCTGAAGTTTTTGCAACAAAATCAAAAACAGATCTGGGTCGCGCCAATGATTGATGTTGCTGAACATATAAAAAAGTATCAATCGAAAGCAATGTAGTTGAAGGATGAAAACGGTTCTTTGATGTTGAAAAATTTGGCTTAAGCTGAGTTGCTATACTGGCTTCTGCTGCTGCTTCTGTTGGGACTTTGAGGGATTGCACCTTGGCTTCCGGCAGTTCGGTGCGTTCTGTTTGTTGTGCGAATGGTGCCAGTTGAAGTGTCGTTGTTTTGCTTCTGTTGATAAGTGCGACAGCAGATGAAAGGAGCGTTGCAAGTAAAGTTAAATAGTAGTACTGCAGACGGTATCAAAATATAAATCGCGTCACCTACACAACAATTCACATTATGGAAGAACATAACTTCTCTCGCAGAAAATTCCTCTACAACCTTGCAATGGCTAGTCTAAGTATTCCGCTTATTTCCTCAGGCTGTGATACACCACAACACACACAAAGTATGAATAAGAATAGCAAACTCGGAATTGCACTCGTTGGCCTTGGAACGTATTCTTCAATTCTTGCCGAAGCATTGCAGGAAACGGAGCAATGTTATCTCGCGGCAATTGTCACCGGCTCGCCGTCGAAAATTCCGACGTGGCAGAGTAAATACAATATTGTTGACGGTAACATCTATAACTACCAAGACTTCGATTCAATCGCAAATAATAAAGACGTTGACATTGTGTATGTGGTGCTCCCAAATTCAATGCACGAAGAATATGTTGTACGTGCAGCACGGGCAGGGAAGCATGTGATCTGTGAAAAGCCGATGGCACTTTCCGTAGCGGAGTGTGACAGAATGATTGCAGCTTGTAAAAAAGCAGGCAGGATGTTGTCGGTCGGTTATCGGTTGCATTTTGAACCGTACAATCTGGAGATGCAGCACCTGGGTCAAAACAAAGTCTATGGTGAATTAAAAACATTGAGTGCCGGTTTTGGTTTCAACATTGGCGATCCTACTCAATGGCGTTTGAAAAAAGCGTTGGCAGGCGGCGGTCCGTTGCAGGATTTAGGCATCTACTGCATACAGGGTTTTTGCTACACAACAGGATTGACACCCATTGCCGTCACTGCCCAGGAAGGTGCGAAAACAAATCCCGAAAAGTTCAAAGAAGTGGAACAATCACTCACATGGCAAATGGAAATGCCCGCTGGAATTCTATGCGAAGGCAAGACAAGTTATGCTGACAACATGAATTACCTTGAAACAGAAGCGGAACACGGAAAATTTGGCTTGCGACCTGCATTCAACTACTCCGGTCAACAAGGCCACACTCCGAAAGGAGCAATGAATTTTGCAAGAGTAAATCAGCAGGCCAGGCAAATGGATGATTTTGCATTAGCAATTAAAAACAACAGACCTACGCCTGTTCCGGGTGAAATGGGCAGAAGGGATGTTCGCATTATGGAGGCTATTTACGAAGCCATGGCTACAGGCAAAAAAGTAAAAGTTTAAACTTATACTTATGACCAACAACTATCAGCGATTAATCGCCTTCGCCTATGCCGCAATCATTTTTTCGTTCAATTATTCGTGCAGTTCAAAAATGGCAACGAGCGCAAAAGCCAACAGCAACATGAGTATTATCGCAGATGGAGCAACGTTGCAGTTGCTGTCCAATCAATTTTCGTTCACAGAAGGTCCCGCTGCGGATGCAGATGGCAACGTCTATTTCACCGATCAGCCAAATGATAAAATCTGGAAATATTCGACAGACGGAAAGCTCACGATCTTCCTGGATAGAACCGGAAGATCAAACGGTTTGTACTTTGACAAAAAAGGCAATCTTATTGCGTGTGCAGATGAGAACAACCAATTGTGGCAAATTGGTCCTGACAAGAAAATATCTGTTCTGGTAAACAATTTCAAAGGACAAAAACTAAATGGACCGAACGACTTGTGGATTGATGCTAAAGCCGGCATTTACATCACCGACCCGTACTATCAACGGCCGTATTGGCAGAGAACTACACCTGAAATCAGTGGTGAAAAAGTTTATTATTTACCGCCGGCAACAAGTGAACTAATGTTGGCTTCAGACAACTTCAAAAAACCAAATGGGATAATCGGTACACCAGATGGCAAACAATTGTATGTAGCGGATATTGGTGACAACAAAACATACCGTTTCGATATCAATTCTGATGGTACACTTTCAAATCAAAAGGTGTTTGTTCATCAGGGTTCTGATGGAATGACAATTGACGAGAGAGGGAATATTTATCTCACCGGCGACGGGGTAACAGTTTACAATAAAGACGGAGAAAAGATTGAGCACATTGCTGTTCCGGCAAAGTGGACAGCAAACGTAACGTTTGGTGGAAAAGAAAAAAACACACTTTTCATCACAGCATCTGAAAACGTTTTCATGCTCCGGATGAAAACAAAAGGAGCAAATTAACAACCATGAGGAAAGTTGTAATCGCCTTGTTTGTCCTTTCATGTGCCTTTTCAATGAATGCACAAACAAAACATTATTCAAACCCAATTATTTCGGGCTTCTACCCTGATCCGAGTATTTGCCGGGTTGGAGCTGATTATTACCTTGTGAACTCAACATTTGCCTATTTCCCCGGCATTCCTGTTTTTCATAGCAAAGATTTGGTGAACTGGAAATTGATCGACCATGTAGTTACAAGCGCAGAGCAAATGGATTTTACAGGGCTCGGCGTTTCCCGAGGCATCTTTGCTCCGACTATCAGATATCACAACGGAGTTTTTTATGTTACCTGTACTCTGATTGATGGTGGCGGCAATTTTGTTGTCACTGCATCTAACCCGGGCGGGCCGTGGTCCAAACCCTCGTGGCTGCCCATTAATGGCATCGATCCTTCGTTGTTTTTTGATGACGATGGAAAATGCTACATTACCTACAATAGCATTCCGCCGGATGATAAAAGTTTGTACAGTGGTCACCGCACCATTAGAATGAATGAATTTGATTATAAGAATCTGAAGATCATTGGTGAAAACAAAATACTTGTAAACGGTGGCACCGACATATCCAGGAAGCCAAGCTGGATAGAAGGTCCGCACGTGATCAAAAAATATGGATACTATTATTTAATTTCTGCGGAAGGCGGTACCGGGCCCGATCACTCGGTTGTTGCATTCAGAAGTAAAAACATTTGGGGTCCGTACTTATCGTACGAGCAAAACCCGATCCTTACACAACGACATTTAAATTCAGAGAGAAAAAACCCAATAACATCAACAGGTCATGCCGACTTGGTGGAACTGCCGGACGGCAGATGGTACACAGTGTTTTTAGGAACACGTCCCTACGAAGAAGATTACTTCAATACGGGAAGAGAAACTTTTCTTACGCCTGTTGAATGGAAAGATCAGTGGCCTCACATTAATCCCAACCACGAAAAAGTGCTGTATCATTATCCGTTGCCTTTGCCCGAGATGAAACTTGCCGGTGCAAATAAATACAACGGCAACTTTTCTTTGAAAGATGAATTCAACACACCAACTCTCAACCTCGACTGGATTTTCCTGCGAACAGTGAAAAAGAAATGGTACAGCCTCACGCAAAAAAAAGACAAGCTAACAATGAGGGTTCGACCGGAAACAGTTGCCGGCAAAATGAACCCGTCCTACATCGGCAGACGACAACAGCACACAAAATTTTCTGCGAGTACATCGCTCATATTTAACCCAGCTTCCGACAATGAAAAAGTCGGACTACTATGTTTCATGAATGAAGATCATTTCTATTTTCTATGCAAATCAAAAGAAAATGGGAAAAACATAGTTCAGCTTTATCAATCATCGGCAAATGCAGCAGATAGTAATCGCATGAATTTGATACAAGCTGTGAAATTGCCTGAAAACACCCGCAAAGTTTACCTGAAGGTGAACGCCGACGGCGCCGATTACAATTTCTTTTACAGCACCGACAACAAGCGCTGGAATGTGGTGAAAGAAAAAGTTGACGGAAAATTTCTGAGCACTAAAGTAGCAGGAGGCTTTGGTGGCAATTTTGTCGGGAATACTATAGGAGTGTATGCTACGTCCTTAGGAAAAACTAGTAGTAACTCCGCATCTTTTGAATGGTTTCACTACAGCGGTAATGATGAAGTACATAGAACAATCAGTAAAGAATAATTATTAACAAATGAAAATTCTTTTTACAATAGCTGTTGCTTTCATAAGCGTAAGTTTCTGCTCTGCTCAAACATATCCGTTCCAAAATACATCTCTCACTTTCGATCAACGGGTGAATGACCTTGTATCCCGACTGACACTGGAAGAGAAAGTGGCGCAGATGCTTAACTCCACGCCGGCGATTCCGCGATTAGGTATTCCCGCTTACGACTGGTGGAACGAAGTTCTGCATGGCGTTGCAAGAACACCGTATCACACAACATCATTTCCGCAGGCTATCGCCATGGCTGCAACGTTCGACACTGCTTCCATTAAGTTAATGGCAGAATATTCTGCAACAGAGGGAAGAGCCATTTTCAACAAAGCAAATGCCGATGGCAAAGCCGGCCAGCGCTATGTAGGTCTAACATACTGGACACCAAACATCAACATCTTCCGCGATCCAAGATGGGGTCGCGGGCAGGAAACGTATGGCGAAGATCCTTTCCTCACCGCAACAATGGGTAAAGCTTTCGTGCGTGGTTTGCAGGGCGATGATCCTAAATACTTGCGTGCTGCAGCATGTGCCAAACACTATGCAGTGCACAGCGGACCCGAACCGTCGCGCCACCGCTTTGACGTGAACCCAACTAATTACGACTTATGGAACACCTATTTGCCAGGTTTTAAGGAACTGGTCACAAATGCACATGTTGCCGGTGTTATGTGCGCCTATAATGCATTTCGCTCACAGCCGTGTTGCGCAAGCGATCCTTTGATGATTTACATTCTGCGCAAGCGGTGGAAATTTACCGGATACGTAACATCTGACTGCGGTGCCATCGATGATTTTTTTAACTTTCATAAGACGCACCGTGATGCGGTATCGGCATCAGCCGACGCAGTGTTGCATGGAACCGATGTTGACTGTGGCAACGTGGCGTACAAGACTTTAGTGCAGGCTGTTCAGCAGGGGAAGATCAAACAATCGGACTTAGATGCGTCACTCCGCCGTTTGTTTCTTATCCGTTTTCGTCTGGGCATGTTCGATCCTCCTTCAATGGTGCCGTATGCACAAACACCTGAAATCGTTTTGGAATCTGCGGCACATCATGCCCATGCGCTGAAGATGGCAAGGCAATCGATAGTATTGCTGAAAAACAGCAACAACACTTTGCCGCTCAGTAAAAACATCAAAAAAATAGCAGTACTTGGTCCGAATGCGGATAACGCCATTGCTGTTTTAGGAAATTATAACGGAAGTCCTTCTCATGTCGTTACTGCACTAGAGGGGATTAAAACAAAACTTCCTAATGCAGATGTGCTGTACGAAAAAGCGATCAATTTCACTGACGATACTTTGATGCAATACACCAACACCTATGACCAGTTCACTTGGCAAGGACAAAGAGGGCTTTATGCTGAGTACTTCGATAACAAAGATTTGAAAGGTCAACCGGTGGCGACCCGAGCGGAGATAACACTCGATCATACCTGGCAGGATGGAGACACCGTGGTGGGGAAGCTGAAAGCAAATAATTTTTCGGCGCGATACAGTACCGACTTTACGCCAAAAGAAACTGGCGACATCACGTTTGAACTTGAGGCTGATGATGGATATCGTTTTTTTGTAAATGGTGAGCAGGTGATAGACGCATGGAGCAGAAACCGCTGGGGTGCCAGAACATACAAGTTATTTGCTGAAAAAGACAAAGCCTATCGTTTAGTTGTTGAATACAACCAGGGCGAAGGCAAAGCCGGTGTGCATTTGAGAACCGGACATTTTGTAAAAACCGATTTCGCCGCATTAGCAAATCGGATGAAAGATGCGGACGCTATCATCTTCGTCGGAGGAATTTCGCCTCAGCTGGAAGGCGAGGAAATGCGTGTTGATTATCCGGGTTTTAATGGCGGCGACCGCACAACTATTATGCTGCCGAAGGTGCAAACAGATTTGTTGAAAGTATTGAAAACAACAGGTAAACCAATCGTGTTTGTTATGATGACCGGAAGCGCTGTAGCTACACCCTGGGAAGCGCAAAATTTACCAGCCATTGTAAACGCGTGGTATGGCGGACAGGATGCAGGAACCGCCATTGCTGATGTTTTCTTTGGCGACTACAATCCTGCAGGTCGTCTGCCGGTTACCTTCTACGCCAGTGATTCAGATCTAAAGGACTTCAATGATTATGACATGGAAAACCGCACCTACCGTTATTTCAAAGGTGTTCCGTTGTACGGCTTTGGATATGGTTTGAGTTACACAACCTTTGCTTACAGTCGTTTAAAGCTGCCGGCAAATGCCACAAAAGAAAAAAACATTGTTGTTACGGTTGATGTAACAAATACAGGCAAAAAAGATGGTGAAGAAGTAGTGCAGTTATATGTGTCCGGACAGGGTAAGCAGTCACCAATCAGATCACTTAAAGGCTTTCAACGAATTTTTCTGAGCGCTGGTGAAAACAAAACGTTGCAATTCACTTTGACACCTGAAGACCTTTCCATTTTTGACGACAACGGGATTCCGAAACCGTTCACAGGGAAGGTACTTATCTCGGTAGGTGGCAGCCAGCCCGACGCCGGAACGATAAAGACCAAAAAGACTGTTCAGGGTTGGGTTCAGATGCCGCTGCCTTAATCGGTGGGTGAAATAAATTAGGAAAGTGCTGATCAACTCATTTGAAACGATTCGACTTTTTGTTACAAGTCTTTCATTAGATGACGCTGAATTTATAAAGGAACTGGTGAACACTCCCGATTGGCTGAAATTTATAGGCGATCGAAAAATTAAAACTCTGAATGATGCTGAGACCTACATCAATCGCATTGCTGCCGACGACGCAATACATTTCTGGACGATGAAGGAAAAAGAAACCAGCAAACCAATAGGAATTCTAACGCTGATTAAACGTGCAGCACTCGACTATCCTGACTTCGGGTTTGCGTTACTGCCGGAGTACTATGGGAAAGGATATGCTTCTGAAGCGGCAAGCAAAATGCTACAACTAATTGCAGCTGAAACCGATATCAAAAGACTCTTGGCAATTACGAAACAAGACAACACATCTTCTATCGCACTATTAGAGAAACTCGGATTCATATATCAACAACAAAGCGTTGTGAACAGCGAACCTGTAATGCTGTATGCAAAAGAGTTGTAGGTGTTCACGGATCCGGTGGCAGACAAGTTTTTTGTGAGCATCAGTGCACACAATGCATCAAAATTTGTCATGTTCTCCCCCGACGCGGCGGATATTCGTAGTACTCCGACAGCGACTCACCAAAAGTCGCGGCAGTATCCCGTGGCTCTTCACACGGGCATATATCGTTTCAGGCGAGATGTTTGCATCAGATTCAAAAAACGACATGAAAGGACGAGCACTTATTGCAGGATTGGCGGGATCAGTGGTGTTGACCACCATACATGAAATCACGAGGCGGATAAACCCCAATGCTCCAAGAATGGATCTTTTGGGAATGCAGGCGCTGAGCAAGTCTCTCCGCGGCATGGAAGTAAAGCCACCGGGCGAAGACAAACTGTTTGGCTACACGATGGCAGGAGACGTTATTGGTAATGCATTGTATTACAGCCTTGCAGGAGTGACCTCGAAAAAACATGTTGTCCGGAACGCAACACTGCTGGGACTGAGTGGAGGAATAGGTGCATTGAGTTTACCAAAGCCGATGGGCTTAGACACCGAACCATCCAACAGGACAAGAGAAACTCAGCTGTTGACAGTGCTGCTTTATACAGTAGGCGGTTTGGCTGCTGGCGTCACCATGAAGTTATTGCAATCAAGAAAGTCACAATAGGACGTTAGCGTACGTTGCCACGTTTTACCACGTTAATGGCGGATAAAATCGACTACTGCTTTCAGATAATTGTCGAAACCCATAGTGTTCGGAATATCACTATGATTCGCACCGGTAATGCGATGAGCTTCTTTGTAAACGCCTCGATAGTTTCTGTACACAACTTCGCCTTGCGTTTCCATCGCAAGAAAATCGTCATCAGTTCCATGAATCCAGAAAAATGGCTGTTGCACTTTTTTTATTTCTTCGGCATTATTGATCTGCAGGTCTGTAACGAACTGACCAGGCAGGGCTAAGGCTGTTGCGTCCTGAACCATTGCTGATGCTGATGCAAACGGAGCCTCCAGCATCAGCTTCGCAGGCGTCATGCTTCGTGGCTCGGCTGTCAGTTTTGTAGCAGGTGCGGTTCCCATGCTAAAGCCATACATTATTAGACGACTATTTGACAGTCCTTTGCTTTTTAACCACTGCAATGCCGCATCCACATCGGTGTACAGTGCCTTTTCAGAGGGTTCGCCTTCGGAAAGCCCATAGCCTCGGTAATCGATCATCAATACACCGTATCTGTTCTTCCCACCGGCGTTCGCAAGCAGTTGTGCTCTTGGCCAATAAAAATCCATATGGTCTTTATTGCCGTGGCAATACATAATCACTGTATCGGTAGCAATACGTGCAATGTCACCAATATAAACAGCGTAAATTTTTGCGGCGCTCGTTTCTCCAGCCGCTTGCGAATTCAGCGTAAAAAGTGTTACGAGATTATCAGGTGTTTTATAAGCATCCGGCAATTTAAAATCAACCTCACCTTGATAGTTGCTTAGTTTGTACTCTGTGATTTTATTTTCGTTCGGGTTAAATAAATTATCATCAAGCCGAGCGCAGCTACTAACGGCGACAATACACAGAAGCGAAAGAAAGGAAATAACATATAAGTGCTTTTTCATAGTGTTTAGAATTTGCGGGTGTAGCCAAAATAGATTCCGAAAGCTCCGTGAGTGCCGAGCGGCGTGATGTAGTCAACGGCGTTTTTGTCGGAGCGAATATTTGGTGCAATGAATTTTGCTTCGATTGTAAAATCATGTTTGGCTCGAACGAAGGTTTGTCCAATTAGTGGTGAAACCAGCCAGTGGTGCTGTTGGTCTTCATCGTGTGCACGTTTGTTAGCAAGTTCGAACCAGTTGGATAGACCTACATAAAGGTAATTTCGTTTTTGGTTGAAGTCCCAATAAGCATTCAGATCCAACTGAGGGAAAATTTTGAAGGCATCCTTATTCCGGTAAACGAGGCTCGCTACGGGAGTAATACTTAAACCGGGTAAGCCCCTGTTTTGCTGAAGCAACTGCTTAGTGGCGCCGAGTTCAACCTGTGCATTCCCGTAAAACGCAGACGTAATATTTACTGCACCGAAACCGGTTAGGGTATTTGTAATTCCATAACCGTATCCTGCCGTCAGCAATGGCATCGGAATGACGAGACTTCCATATTCAATTAGTGGTCCGCCCAGCGACAACGTTGCTGCTTTTTGCTTTTCTGCTAAAGGTTTTACAAATCGGGCTGGGGCACAGGAGAAAATTGCTGATGCTGAAAATAACAGCAGGAATCTCCACGTTCTGTTTATCATAAGGGTGTAAATTTAGGGCATTGACGTACGCTATTGTTGATATTGAAACTACGGGCAGTTATGCTGCCGCAAATGGAATCATTGAAATTGCAATCAAGGTGTTCGATGGAGAACACGTAATAGAAGAGTTTGAATCGTTGGTGAATCCCTGCCAGGCAATTCCCAGGTATATTCGTGCCTTCACCGGAATTACTGACGAAATGGTGAAAGACGCTCCCATTTTTGAAGACATTGCAGAGAAGGTATTCACCATTTTGCAAGGCAATGTTTTCGTTGCCCACAATGTAAACTTCGATTATTCTTTTATTAAGAGTCAGCTGCAGTTTTGTGGTTACACTTTAAATGAGAAAAAACTTTGTACCATTCGTCTCGCACGACAAATTGTTCCCGGCTTTCCCAAATATGGGTTGGAGCACATCTGCAACTCACTGAACATTCCACTTGTTAACCATCATCGCGCAGGCAACGATGCTGCAGCGACTGTTGAATTGTTTAAAATTTTGTTGCATCGTGATACGAAAGGGTATGTGCAGGCGAGTTTGCGCCGGACTTCCAAAGAGCAAATGCTTCCGCCGAATGTTCCGAAAAAAGATTTTGAACTGTTACCCAAAGTGCCTGGCGTTTATTACTTCCACGATCACAAAGGAAAGGTGATCTATGTTGGAAAAGCGAAAAGCTTGCGGCAGCGGGTGAACAGCCATTTCAGCAACAATTCAGACAGTAAGCAAAGGCAAAATTTCATTCGTAATACTTACCACATCTCTTTTCAGAAAACGGCTACGGAGTTAATGGCTGCTATCCTTGAATCAACAGAGATCAAGCGGCTGTGGCCTGTTTACAACACCTCTCAAAAAAGACCTGAGGATCTATTTGGCATTTTCGTGTATGAAGATCAGAATAGTTATTTGCGCTTAGCAATTGAAAAGAAAAGAAAAAACTCAAATCCGGTTTGCACCTTCCACTACAAAGTAGATGCCTACGGCGTTCTGCGCAAGCTTGTTCATGAATTTTCTCTTTGCCCAAAGCTTTGCTTTTTGCAAACAGATAACGACTCCTGCACAGGAATTGTTGAAAATCATTGCCACGGTGCATGCGAAAAAAAAGAAGCCGCTTACATGTACAATGAACGCACGTTGCAAGCAATAGCATCGCTCACACAGAAGCCTTCCTACGTGGTGCTGGATAAGGGCTTTTCTGAAAAAGAAGTTTCGTGCATATTGATGTTGCAGGGCAGCTTCTTTGGGATGGGATATTTACCAAAAAATCTTCAAGAGATTTCTGAAACTGCAATACAGGAATACATTACACCATACAAAGAAAATAGCTACATCAGGACGCTTGTACATTCATTTGCCACTAATTACCCTCACCAGGTAAAACACCTGTAGTGCTTTAACCATAATTAACCTGCATTATTTCTGCTGCCTTTAAACCGGACATTTCATTTCCAGTCTTTAGATGGCAAAAAGCAAAAAAAAATTTTAAAGAATATGAAAAAAGTCATCATTGGTGCATTAGCACTCGTACTCACCGCCGGCGTAGCACAGGCTCAGGTAAAAGAAAAGGCAGAACAAAAAAGAGAAGGAAAGATTGGCAAAGCAAAGTTCAAAGGACACAAAGGTGAGGCTCTGCAACACCTGAATCTTACAGACACTCAGAAAACACAATTAAAGCAAATCCGCGAACAGCAAAAGCAGGAGATGCAAGCCCTCAAGAAAAATGATCAAATAACTGTTAAAGCATGGAAAGAGCAACGTAAAGCAATTCAGGAGAAATACAAAACACAACTCCAGTCTGTGCTTACTCAGCAGCAAAAAGATCAGTTAGCTAAAGCTAAAGCCCAGAGAGGTCAGAAAAATTTTGCAGGCAAAAACTTCCGCGGAAGAAACGTGCAAGGTGCTAAAGCCGCTCAGGAACTGAATCTTACCGCGGATCAGAAAATAAAAATGCAGCAGATCAGAACTGATTATAAAGCAAAAGCAGATGCCATCCGCAACAATTCATCTCTCACACAAGATCAGAAAAGAACACAGTTTCAAGACCTGATGAAGCAACAAAGAGAACAGATGAAAACCGTTTTGACGAAAGAGCAAGTTGAAAAAATGGAAGCTGCAAGAAAGAACAGAAATACTACGACTAAATAGAATCACATCCGTACAAACACATAAAAGGTCATGCAGTGCATGGCCTTTTTTATTTTTGTGAGATGAAGAAGCAAACGGGTTTCGAAAAGTTCATGTCCAAAGAGAAAAAAGGTGCAGCTAAGAAAGAGCAGTTGCGGCAGGAAAAGAAAAAGTGGAAACAGGAAGAGAGAAGTAAAAAGGAAGAGCGTGTAAGAATGAAGGCTGAAGGTGGAAGGTGGAAGAAGAACGACGACGTGAGTGCAAGGTCTGACAATCGAAACGATAAACCCGGGCATCAAAAACCAGGGTTCGACAACCGAAATTCGAAAACACGAAACCGACCCTATAAATTTGAAAACAAAGACCCGAAATCTGGAGGTAGAAAACCGAAATTACAAATCCGAAAAGCCACATCGGATACAGACAAAAAACCGACAATCTCGTCAACCCGCCGACAAGAACGTTCCGATCCACCTTCCGTATCGGGCATCCGGCGAGTGGCTAATGATAGCAGCAGGATTGCAGACACAATGCCCCTCAACAAATTCATTGCTCATGGCGGACTTTGCTCACGGCGTGATGCAGCTGAACTTGTGAAGGGCGGCAAGGTGAAAGTAAATGGTGAACTGATTACCGAACCGGGGCACAAAGTTTCTGAGCACGATGAGGTGCGGGTTGCAGGCAAACGCATTCAGAAAGCGCGGAACCTTGTTTACATTTTACTAAACAAACCGAAAGATTACATTACTACCACCGACGATCCGCAGCAGCGGAAGACTGTATTGGAGTTGGTAAAAAGGGCCACGAGTGAGCGAATTTATCCCGTTGGGCGACTTGACCGGAATACATCGGGAGTGTTGTTGCTGACCAACGATGGCGACCTTGCACAAAAACTAACCCATCCGAGCAATGAAATGAAAAAAATTTATGCCGTTACGCTGGATAAGCCGCTCACCCGAACTCACTTCGATTCCATACTGAAAGGCGTGGCATTAGAAGATGGAATGGCACATGTAGATTCACTAGCTTTTACCGATGCAAAAGACGCTACGCAGGTTGGTATTGAGTTGCACAGCGGCCGCAATAGGATTGTTAGAAGAATATTTGAGCATTTTGGTTACGATGTAAAAAACCTTGACCGGGTAATGTTTGCAGGGTTAACTAAAAAAAATGTGCAGCGAGGCAAGTGGCGATTTTTGTCGGAACGCGAAGTGCGGGATCTCAAGTTTTTCAATAAAGGAAAGAGATAGCTGTTGTTCAGTACTCACCACCAACAGTCACCATTCACATGAATCTAAGAGAACATATCATAGCACAAACACGGGATTTTATCGCCATCAATAAACCCTCGGGATTGCTTAGCATTCCAGATCGGGAAGGCAAGGATATTTCTTTAAAAAAATTATTACAGGAAAAATTTGGTGAAGTTTTCACGGTACATAGATTGGACAGAGACACCAGCGGCATTGTTGTATTTGCACTGACGGAGCAAATGCACAAGCATCTTTCGCAGCAATTTGAATCCAGGGCAACTGAAAAAATTTACAATGGTTTGATAATGGGTAAGCCGACAAATGAAGAAGGTGTAATTAATGAACCTATTGCCGAACACCCGGTGAAAAAAGGCGTGATGACAGTCTTCAAAAAAGGCAAGGAGTCAATTACTGAATACAGACTAGTCGAGAGCTTTCGTTTTTATTCGTGGATGGAGTTTAGAATTCTTACGGGCAGAACGCACCAAATACGTGTGCACATGAAGCACCTGGGACATCCGATTATTTGCGATCCATTGTATGGTGATGGGAAACC
>JAEZJD010000161.1 GCA_023436425.1 Bacteroidota bacterium
TTACAAAACCATCGCGGTCTTTATCGTACGGACGAGAAGCGGTTTTGGGATCATCATTTCTTTCGCTGAGCGCTTTCATGGCATTAAATCCCCCGACTCCTGCTTCGCTAATCACACTTTCTGCACCTCCGGTAACAATGGCATCAGCCTTTCCCAAACGAATTAGGTTGAAAGCTTCCATCATCGCGTTGGTAGAAGATGCGCATGCACTTACAACGGCAAAGTTTGGTCCGCGAAATCCATGTCGCATGGAAATGTGTCCTGCTGCAATGTCAAGAATCATCTTAGGGATGAAAAACGGATTGAAACGCGGTGTGCCATCTCCCTTGGCGAAGTTTGTTACCTCTTCCTGAAAAGTGATCAACCCGCCGATGCCGCTGGCAAATACCACTCCCACCCGATCGTAATTTGCATTGTTGCTGTAAATGCCTGCGTCTTGTATACATTGGTCGCTGGCAACAACTGCGGTTTGGGTAAATCTGTCAAGTTTCCTTGCTTCTTTGCGATCGAGAAAATTCGTAGCGTCAAAATTTTTTATTTCACAGGCAAAGCGTGTCTTGAACCTGGATGCATCGAAGAGTGTAATGAAATCGCAACCGCTAACGCCGTTAATGAGATTATTCCAATATTCAGTAACGGAATTTCCCAACGGCGTTAAAGCTCCCATTCCGGTAACTACTACTCTTTTTAATTCCATAAACCTGTGCTGCTTTCGTGAAATTAAAACCGCCTCCGGTGGTCAACACACAAAGGCGGAATCGATATTATTCTTGCGCAACGCTCAACAAATTATTTTGCGTGTTCCTCCAGGTAAGATACTGCCTGACCTACCGTGGTGATAGTTTCTGCTTGCTCGTCAGGAATGGAGATGTTGAATTCTTTTTCGAACTCCATGATCAATTCAACGGTGTCGAGAGAGTCTGCACCGAGATCGTTAGTAAAAGATGCTTCGTTGGTTACTTCTGCTTCATCTACCCCTAGTTTGTCAACTATGATCTTTTTTACTCTTGCTGCAATGTCTGACATATTGTATAAGTTTAGTTATAGAGTTGCAAAAGTATAAGTTTTGAATTAATTATATTTCGTGCAGCACCATCAATTCTTTTGATTTCGACCACCTTGCTCAACTAAAAAAAGTTGCAATTTGCCAAATGCGGTATTGTTTGTAATTTGAACGCCGCTCAATTCCCACATCTATAATGGCTTTGAAAATCATAGACTACGGCACCGGTGAATATCACAGAATGCTAAAGCTGCGCGATGATATTCTTCGAAAGCCGCTTGGGTTGGAGTTTTCACCGGAAGAGCTGGAGAAGGAGAAACAAAATCTGCATATTGCTGCGTACGAGGACGACCAAATGCTTGGCTGTTGCATGCTGGTGCAGGAAGAGCCGGAAACGGTACGCCTTCGTCAGATGGCGGTGGTAAACGATGTTCAGGGAAAAGGAATTGGAAGAGCGCTGATGCAGTTCGCCGAAAACCTCGCCCGCGACAGAGGCTACAAAAAAATTACAATGCACGCCAGGAAAAACGCTTTAGGATTCTACGAAAAAATGGGCTATCGGAAAAAAGGCGAAGAATTCGAGGAAATAACGATCCCGCACTTTGTGATGGAAAAAGAACTTTAGCGGAAATCTTCCTTATATGATCATGTGCTTTTGCTTATACGCTAATAAAAGTTTAGCGCTGAACCTTTGCTTCATTTCCTGATCTTTTCCTTTAACAAATGTCGCATTTCGAAAATTTCGTCCGAATCGCGAAATGCACTTTTGGGTACAAGAAAAAAAGACTTACTATCGAAATAAAGATGAAAGAAATGGGGCGTTTCCAGAAAACTGCTGAGTGCGTTCCACTGCCAAGAACGCGAGCCTCTTTCGTTGCCCAATGAAAAAGTTTCCTGCTCGAACTGCATGGTGAAATGATCGCGAAACGTCGCCGCCCTGCGGTAAACCATTCCCGGCAGCACAAACCAGAAGCTGATCATCAACACAAACCAAAGAAATGAGCCCAAAAGAAACGCAAAGGGCAAAATCTTTTTGAAATAAAATAAAGCTGCTGATGAAAGTGCAAATACATTCACCAGGATAATCATAAATCGAATTTCCTTTTTGCTGAGAAAATGATAGCGCAATGCCTGCAGAACCTGATTTTTACTATAGCTAAATTCCACTGTCATGTAAAAAGAAGCTGTTGATGCCTGTAAAGGTACAGTTCCGGGCAGGAAACCGAATTCGAAAAGCCAACTGTAAATTTGATGAAGACTACTTGCTCCTCATTTGCTTTGCCTCAATGCTTAGCGTTGCATGCGGCACGGCGCGGAGGCGTGCTTTATCAATCAACTTGCCGGTAACCCGGCAAATGCCGTACGTTTTATTTTCAATACGCATGATCGCTTTTTCCAAATGATCAATAAACTGAATCTGCCGGCTAGCCATTTGACTTAACTGTTCTCTCTCCATGCTCATACTTCCATCTTCCATTGTCATGTAGCGACCTTCGTCCAGTTCGCCACTCTCATCTTTGCGGGTGATGAGCCCTTGAAGGTAGGCAAGTTCTTTCTTGGCTGTTTCTAACTTCCGGTTAATCAAGTCTCTAAATTCAGAAAGCTCGCCGTCGGAGTAGCGCATTGTGGGCACTGAAGGCTCTTCTTTCTTGGCATCCAGCACTGATTTAGTGAAATCCGGCTGATATCGAATGGATTTATCTGTAGATGTTTTTGGAATAACAACTTTCGTAGGTTTTGCAGGTTCTTTCTTCACTTCTTTTCCTAAGGGTTTGATTGCGGGTTTAACTTCAGGTTGTGTGCGTGCAGAAACCGTATGCTTTTTGACAGGTTCCGGTTTCGCAGGCGCTTTGGCGTGAGGCTTAGCAACCGCGGCTTTTTTAACCGGCGCAGCTTTCTTTACTTCTGGTTTCCTTACAGGTTTGGGAGCTGGTTTTCCCTTGGCGTTTTTCGCAGGCGCCGCTTTTTTGGCAGGTGCAGCCTTTTTGGGCTGAACTTTTTTAACAGCAGCTTTGGCGGCAGGACGGGCTTTTTTAGCCGGTGCAGACTTCTTTTGTGGAGCCTTAGCAGGTTTAGCAGGAGTTTTCTTAACAGGTTTAGAACTCTTTGCTGCTTTTTTAGGAGCCGCTTTTTTTGTTGCCATATACGGTTTAGCCTTGTTTTAAAACGATGACTTTCAGTGGATTATCGTTGACTTCAATTTCCACGCCGTCCTCAATATTTGATGTAATCTCCAGCTTGTCTGCCAGAATTTCCGCGCAAATATAGTCATTAAACTTAGCCAAAGATGCGGCGATTCCATTAGTTGCAGCTACTTTAACTGCGATTCTGTCAGTCAGCTCAAAGCCACTGTCTTTGCGAATTTTTTGAATCCTGTTTACGAATTCTCTGGCATTTCCTTCCTCTATTAATTCCGGCGAAACATTGATATCCAAAGCGACCGTTAGTGCTCCTTTTGTAGCAACAGACCAGCCGGGAATGTCTTCGCTTGTAATTTCCACATCAGAAAGATTCAGATCAATGTTTTCATCGCCGTTGGGTATCGAGAAAGTTCCGGTTCGTTCAAATTCAGAAATTTCAGACTGAGCAAAACCTGAAAGTGCCTGTGTAACAACTTTCATTTTCGGACCCAGCTTTTTACCCAACGCCTGGAAATTCGGTCTGATTTTTTTCTTAATAAAACCTTCAGTCTCTGTCAAATACTCTATCTCTTTCACATTCACTTCTGCCTTGATCAAATCTTCGATGTTTCGGAGTTGCTGTTGCATCGCCGGATTCAAAACCGGAATTAAAATTTTCTGGAGAGGCTGGCGCACTTTAATATTTGCCTTTTTCCGCAGCGACAAAATCAAAGACGATGCATCTTGTGCTAATTGCATTCTTTCCTCCAAAGCCGTGTCGATATATTTGTTATCTGCTGTCGGGAAGCGCACGTGATGTACAGAAGCTTCACGATGTTTGCCGGTTACCTTGTTTAAATTGATAAACAGTTCGTCGCTGAAAAATGGCGAGACGGGTGCCATTAACCGAACGACTGTTTCCAAACACTCGTAAAGGGTTTGATAAGCAGCAATTTTATCCTGTGAATAATCTCCTTTCCAAAACCTGCGGCGACACAACCGAACATACCAGTTACTCAAGTGTTCATCAACAAAATCTTCGATCAGTCTCCCCGCCTGGGTCGGCTCGTAATCGTCGTAAGCTTCCTGGGTTTTGCGTGTTAATGTATGAAGGGAGGAAAGTATCCAACGGTCAATTTCGGGCCGCTTCTCCACCGGAATATAATTCTCACTGAAGGTGAAGCCATCAACGTTGGCATAAAGAACAAAAAACTGATAGGTGTTGTATAATGTTCCGAAGAACTTTCGCTGAACTTCCTTTATACCATCAAGATCAAACTTCAAATTATCCCACGGTGATGCATTTGTGATCAAATACCATCTGGTGGCGTCAGCGCCAAACTTTTCAATTGTATCAAACGGATCAACAACGTTTCCAAGCCGTTTGCTCATTTTGTTTCCGTTCTTGTCCAACACCAGTCCGTTGGAAACGCAAGTTTTGTATGCTACACTGTCGAAGAGCATGACTGCGAGAGCATGCAGCGTATAAAACCATCCGCGAGTTTGGTCCACACCTTCAGCGATAAAATCGGCCGGAAAAGATTTGTCGAACGTTTCTTTGTTTTCAAAAGGGAAATGCCACTGAGCATACGGCATAGCACCGCTATC
>JAEZJD010000257.1 GCA_023436425.1 Bacteroidota bacterium
AATCAGTGGAGCCCATATGCATCCGTAGTCTGCAACTTCAACAATTTCAATGTAGAATTCGGCACAAGGATGAACCACCACAGCACTTATGGCGATCATTTCACCTACACGGTTAATCCATCTTACCTGCTCCATGAAAAGGTGAAAGTATTTGCGAACCTGGCTTCTGCATTTAAAACACCATCGTTGTTTCAACTTTTCGATTCTTACATCGGCAACAAAACTTTGGCTCCTGAAAAATCCGTTATGCTGGAAGCGGGACTCGAAATTTATGCAAAATCAAACATGAACATCCGCCTCGATGGCTTTGTAAGAAAAACAAATAATGCTATTCAGTTCATTATAACAGACCCTATTTTTTTCACCGGCACTTATGAAAACATCAATAGTCAAAACACTCATGGGATTGAAGTTGAATACAAGTTCGTGGACGAAAAATGGAACGTGACCGCCAATTATTCGTGGACCAAAGGGAACATAACCTCACTATTTTCAGAAAGTGGAATGCCGCTGTCAAAAGACACCAGTTACAACAATCTTTATCGGGTGCCGGAGCATGCGGTCAATGCCTTTGCTAGCTACAATGTTTCCAAAAAAATTACACTAAGCGGATTGCTAAAGTATGCTGGCAAACGGTTAGAACCCATTTATGCATCAGCACCGGTGCCGTTGAAAAGCTATTTTGTTGCAGATTTTTCGTGTCGGTATGGAATATCGCAGCACATCAAAGCGTTTGCAAATCTGAAGAATATTACCAATCGGCAATACTTTGAACTTTTAGGTTATAATACGCGAAGGTTTAATTACAATGTCGGAATCCGATTAGAATTTTAGGTAATTACCTTTACGAAGCCATGAACCAGCATCTTAATATAAATGAACTGATCACCGTCACATTTACTTTGTTTGCCGTGATTGATGTTATCGGGACTATTCCCATTCTCATCTCGTTAAAAACAAAACTGGGTGGAATTCGCGAGGCGATGGTGACGTTGATATCCGGGGTGCTGATGATTTTTTTTCTCTACATCGGTGAACCTTTTCTTGGCTTGCTTGGTCTTGACATCCGCTCATTTGCGGTGGGCGGTTCTATAGTAATTTTTATTCTCGGACTGGAGATGGTGCTCGGGCTTGAATTATTTAAAAGTGAGAAGGACATTCGTGCAGCTACGTTAGTGCCAATAGCTTTTCCCTTGATTGCAGGCTCCGGAACCCTCACAACGATTATTTCGCTGAAGGCGAATTACAATCAAGTAACTGTTCTGTGCGCCATTCTCATTAATCTTGTTATTATCTACGCCGTGCTTAAGTCGCTGAAATTTTTAGAAAGAATTTTAGGTCCCGCAGGGCTGCTGGCAGTCAGAAAATTTTTCGGTGTAGTTTTGCTCGCTATTGCAGTAAAGATCTTTGCCAGCAACGCTCATGGATTAATCAAATGACTGCTGCCTTGCATTCGCAAAACTCTTTGGTCTCGTAGTACAATGGATAGTACGCAGGTCTCCGGAACCTGATATCCCAGTTCGATTCTGGGCGAGACTACTTTACTCCATCTCAATAGCATGATAGCTATAATTGGGAGGTAGAATGCATTTTCAGTTTCACAAGCGGGCAAAAACCACCCAATCTTCTGCATGCCTGACTAATCCTTACTGGGCAATATTTGTTTGCCGATCTTAGCGTGGGTAACGCTGAATGCCAGCGACGTGTAGTAATAACCTCCATTGAACGCAAACGGTGACGCATCGGGACTATAGATGAAAATTCCTTGATTGCTGTTTTCTGAATGCTTCAATTTATCAGGGTATACATTGAAGATGTTATTGACACCAATGGTCAAATTGAACGAAGTCGAAGGAGCAAAATGACACGCAAAGTCTGTAATGACTTTAGCGGAAAAGAATTCATCAAGGTTGCTGTCAACGGCATCAAGCGTGGACGTACTGCCGAAACGTGTATTATTAATATCCAAACTAAATACGCCTCTTTGAAAACTTAATCGCAGAGAAATTTTGCTGGACGGTTGGCCCTTTTCCATACTGCCGATTTGTTCGCGGCTAAACAAAGCGTTTGTATTTACGTCATCCTTAGGCAGATTGGTTGCTGACGGGATTATTCCAAAAAGGTGCGTCCGTGCAAAATTTGCTGCAAGGTTTAAGACAAATTGTGATTTGCCGACAGCCCAATCACAATTTGCAACCAATTCTGACCCATATGTTCTTGTGTTAACAGCATTTGCAAAAAACGTGATTTGGTCTAAAACATTGAGGTTAGGGTATAATGAAAGAATACTGTCAACACTGCGATTTGTTCTCCTGTTGTAAATTCCACTTTGCACAATTCGATCTTTTATCTGAATCCAATACCCGTCAACAGTAACACGTACACGTTTGAAGGCCCTTGCAGTTATTCCTGTGCTAATGTTTACCGATTTTTCCGCCGAAAGCGGTGCGACACCGAGTGCCCTTACTGCTGCATGATCATTGGGGAAAGTGCCTCGTGTGGCCGGCATAACAACAGCACCCGTCCTCACGAGAACGTTGTTGTAAGAGTAGCCATATTGCTGCTGCAAACCTGGTGCTCGGAAGCCGTTGTTAACAGACATTCTTAGCA
>JAEZJD010000271.1 GCA_023436425.1 Bacteroidota bacterium
CTAAACCACACAAAATAAATTAATTTTTATCCACACCCCACGACCGGGAGTTAGATACCCGGTGCAATATGCAATTGAGAATCTGCCGTTGACTTTGCAGGCGCGGGATTTTGGAGAATCAATTTTATGGAATCCAGCTACTTATCTCGACAATCCCGCCGTTACCACCCCTGTTTTCACAGGCTCGAAGGAACAGACGTACACAATTGAGATTACCACACCCTCAGGATGTATCACGGTGGACACATTGCAGGTGAAAACGGTAAAAGATGTTCAGATTTATGTTCCCTCCGCTTTCACACCAAATGGCGATGGTATGAATGATTTCCTGAGGCCGACGTTGATGGGGGTGAAAGAGCTTCGTTACTTCAGAGTGTATAACCGGTGGGGACAATTGGTTTATGAATCGAAATCAGCGCAGCCCGGATGGGATGGCAACATCAAAAGTTTACCTCAACAAACAGGTGCTGTTGTTTGGATAGCAGAAGCAGTGGGAGTAGACGGTAGAATCTACCAGCAAAAGGGCACGAGTGTGCTCGTTCGATGAAATCATCCGGGCTGACATCTCAGCCCGGGCATAATTTTTAATTGCAGCCGCCAGCATAACCAGTAAAAGCGATCTTTCATGCCCAGGCGAGTATCAGCCTTAAATATTCTGTAATGTCCACTGGTCTTCTCTACGTATCCGATGCCATTAGCAGGAACGGCTTCATTTCGAAGCTGTGATAATAGGGTCTCAGTCTTTCAGTATTATAATCAGCAAGTCTCACTATCTTCTTTGACGAGGTAACTACATCAATTGGCAAGTTGTCGTACCGTCCATTTTTCAACACTACTATTCGTCCGTGAACGCCGCGAAGAATCAGGTCAAGAGCAAGGTTGCCGTAAGCCATCGGAACAATGGAATCTAGTGCATCAGGGTCGCCACCGCGAACCATATAACCAAGCTTTTGGTTGATGACGTTAATCGTTTTTCCCCTATTATATTTTGCTGAAAGATCTTTGAGATTAGCAGATACGAGGTCTCCAATTCCACCCAGCTTCGGATGTCCGTAAGCGTCTGTTTCGCCATGCTCTGTAACCATTTGTCCACCTTTAAACGTTGCCCCTTCCGATACAAGCACAACGGAATACCTGCTTGGGTTATGGTTTCTGTCGTCTACAAGCAAATTTGCCAGCAGATCAATATCAAATTCGTATTCAGGTATTACGCAGCGGTGAGCCGCACCGGCCATTGTGGGCAGCATAGCGGTGAAACCTGCATATCGTCCAAACACCTCCAGCACCAGCAGCCGTTCATGCGAACCTGCGGATGTACGAAGGCTGTTGGTCATTTGTATTGTGCGTGTCACGCAGGTGCTGAATCCAATACAATAATCTGTTCCCGGCACATCATTATCCATTGTCTTTGGAATAGCAACTACATTCACTCCTTGTTTGTAGAGGTGAACACCATAGCTAAGTGTGTCGTCGCCACCAATGGGAATAAGATAATCTACACCGAGCCATTCGAGGTTTTTGATCACTTCCGGAGTAAGATCATTATAGTCGGCGTTGTACGTGTCCTGCAGGTGCTCCGGTACCTTGCTCTTTGACATGCGTCGTGGGCTGGTTCTCGATGTGTGAAGGAACGTTCCGCCTGTACGTCCCGCTTTGTTCACAACGTCGTCGGTCAGTATCTGAAAGTTGTTGCTGTTATCAGCTTTTGCGTCACGGATTATTTCTGTTATTCCTGCCCAACCTCTGCGCAGGCCAATTACTTTATATCCTTCGCGGTTTGCACGGATAGTTACTGCACGTATCGCGGGATTAAGTCCCGGAACATCGCCACCGCCCGTGAGGATAGCGATTGTACCTTTTGATGATTTTACTTGTGCCATATATTTCGCTTATGATGAGAGTTTGAAAAGCGGGCAAAATTATCAAATGCTTCTGATTACGTCAGCTGAAAATTGCATGACTTTGATCATCCGCTGCCTTTAGTTCATCGACAAGCAATAGAAATCACAGACGATGTTTTTACTTCTTTACAGTATTACTGTAGCATTGTACAATTGAAGTTTAAAGACTGTTAATGGATGGCTCCTGATAAACGGAAGTTATCCCCAAAACTCTGCGTTGGCATAATTGTTTCGGCTACAGGGCATTCCTTATCTTTTAAATCTTTTACCATGAGAGATCGCAGAAGTCCAGAAAAAATAAGACAAGATAATATCGAACGCTTTGGTCAGGGTGGCTATCAACAAACAAGTAGTCCACATGAGCAAGGGAGACAGCGGCAATCATCGGGGCGAACATCTGACGCAGATGTTAACGAGCAAGATAACGAAGCAAGAGTTGGAAGGTCAGATAGACGCACCGTGACAGAACAACCTTAGACTGATATGGTCTAGTTAGCCCCGCTTGTTGCGGGGTTTTTTGGAAATTTGTTTTTCAAATTTTTGAAGTTTAATGGCAGTCGAATTTGATACACAGCGGCTCGCCTGCTCGTGCTGAAAAACTTTAATTGTAGCTACATACATTCGCGGTATGACGGCCTCCATTCAGCAGATCAAGCAGCAATTGAAGGAAACGGAGAAAAAAGACCTGATCGAAATTTGTCTTCGACTTGCACGCTTTAAAAAAGACAATAAGGAACTTCTGTATTTTGTTTTGTTTGAAGAATATGATCTTGACAGTTATATAAAGACAGTAAAGAATGAAATAGACGAGGGTTTCGCTGAAATGAACACCACCAATATTTACTTCGCAAAAAAAACCTTACGCAAGGTATTGCGTCTGGCAAACAAACGTATTCGTTTATACCGGAAGCAAAACTGCAGAAGTAGAAATTTTAATGCATTACCTAACAAATTTTCGTGGCGTTAAGCTACCCTGGCAAAAAACAAAAGCAACCAAAAACATTTACGACCGCCAACTCCAAAAAGTGGCTGCAGCAATTGGCGGACTTCACGAGGATCTACAATACGACTACCAAAGAACTCTGGAACGGCTGAAGTGAATTTTAACTGTGTTTGTATTATATCAGCTAATATTGGAGTATGTCTGTCTCAAATATCCTCGGACTTCGCACTGCCATTTACAAAGTCAATGACTTGCCTGCAGCGAAAGCCTTTTACTCAGAAGCGTTCCGGGTGAAGCCTTACTTCGATGAACCTTTTTACGTGGGCTACAATGTTGGGGGTTTTGAATTAGGTCTACAACCCGACCAAACTCTGCTAATTGAACGTTCGGACAACGTAGTTGCGTACTGGGGCGTGAACGACATACACAGTGAGTATCAAAGATTTTTGGAGTTGGGCGCTACAGCCTACGAACCACCGACAAATGTCGGTGGAGATATAATCGTTGCAACAGTTAACGACATGTGGGGTAATGCGATAGGACTAATCTACAATCCACATTTTGAACTGGCGGATTCTCGATAATCATTGCCAGTGAATACATGCGGGCACTGAAACATTAGGTATTGTATCTACGCATTGGGGATTGACCAGGCGTTCTACCTGCCTGCAATTTCCTTCAGCAATTCTCTAACGGCAACATCCAATTGCTCGTCTTTGTTCTTCAATCCCAATGGTTGTGAAACAGGAATGTCGACGGGCCGGGGATGCAGTTCCATATCCTTGCCCAGGTGATCTGTGATTCGTGTGCCAGGCATGCGCATGGTAGAACCGTCAATCAGGGGCAATGAGCCTGTAAAGATGATCCATCCTGCGGTTGGCTCTCCTACCACCTTGCCAAGACCGAGTGCACGATAGCCTTCCGTGAAGTCTTCTGCATCTGAAAGCGAGTGCTGATTTACTACAAGAATTGTTGGCGCCTCCAGCGACCGCTGACCGAGTGCAGATCGTGCCGGTGCAGCAGGAAAGTCTCGGGTTTGCATTGTCAGGTAAGGTCTGCGGGCAAATACATCTATGGCATAAGGATTCACAAACCCGCCGTTATTGTTGCGGATGTCAATGACTACTCCCTGTTTTGCATGGTTTTCAGCATCCAGGTCTACATACAATTGATCTAAAGACTGCTGCGACATGTCTGGAATGTGTACATAGCCAAGTTTGCCGTTGCTGATCTTGTCTACATAAGCTCGTTCTTTTGCTACCCACTGCTTGTAAAGCAATTGTTTTTCTGCACCCACAGATACAGGGCGCACTTCTACTGTTTTGGTATTGCCGCTACTACTCACGGTAAGCACTACACGCTTATTGATTTTATTCTCGAGGAGTTCATCAATATTTGTGTTCGCACTCACCGGCGACCCGTCAACAGCAATAAGGTAATCTCCCTTTGAAATTTTGCCGGATAGCGCCGCCGGGCCGAGATCAATTACTTCACTGATTTGCAATTTGTTTTCTTTTTGATAAACATCCGGATCGAACCGAACACCGAGATATCCTGTAACCGGTCCGCCGGTAGAAGGGCCTGAAATACCGGAGTGCGATGCATTGAGTTCTCCCAACATGAGGCTAATGATGCGTCGCAGTTCATCGGGCGTGCCTGCACCTGCTGCATACGGTGCATACTGCTTCTGAATCGCCTGCCAGTCAGCGCCGTGGAAATTAGGATCGTAAAAACCTTTGTATTGTCCCATCCATGCTTCGTTGAATGTCTCCATTTTCATTTTGTCGAAGTCTACATCAAGTTCAGCTGTTATCGATACCGGGCGCACCTGTCTCGTGTCGAGGTTTACTGCCTGAATGCGTCCGCCTTCGAGGAAGTAAACTTCCTTGCCGTCGTTAGACAGTTCCAGATTGCTTTTGAAACCCGGCGTAGACGTAATTTGTTTCAGAACAGGAGCTTCTCTCGCGAGCTCATCTAACGACCAAGTGTAGATGTTAACCTGGTTGGCAACACTGGCGCTGAGTATAAGATTTTTCCCGTCTTTGCTGAGCAATATATCACCAACAGTTACATTCAGAGGCAATAAGCTCAGTCTTGACCGAATGTCATCAAAGACAATATTTAGCCTGGAGTTGTTATTCCTTAATGACGATTTGCTTAGTGTATCAGCGGCAGGAACCGGTTTGCTAACCTGTGTTGTCGACGGCACTTCGTCAACAAACAATTCTCTGAATTGATTTTCTCTGAACCGCGGTTGTTGCGGTACGAGGTCTACCCGTGCCACATTTACGTTTTCAGTTCGTTGGTTGGTTAGGAAAAAAAGCGTCTTTCCATCTTTGTCCCACACTACATTTCCATTGGCTGAATTGGCAAGAAAGCTAACGGGCTTGCCTTCGCCACCTGCTGCGGGAATTACATATATATTTTTAAAACCTTTGGTTCCGAAATACGGGTAAGCTATCCATTTACTATCCGGTGACCACGCTAAAATATCTCTGCCTCCGAAGATTATGCGTGCAATAAAACCTTTTGTCAGCAGTCGATCTTCTTTCGTGTTTAAGTCGAGTACATGTAATTCTTTTCCATCTCTGATGTATGCAATGCTTTTACCGTCGGGCGAAAGGGTTGGGGCTTCTTCTTCCAGCTTTGAATTTGTAAGTGCTGATTCTTTGCCTGTGATAAAATTGTATTCATAGAGTTTAGCAGCACCTGTTCGGTAAGAAGTATAAATCAACCGATTGCTGTTGTTCGTCCAAATTGGTGCCGCTTCTAACTCTGTTGTGTTGGTGATGCGCACGGCGTCGCCACCCTCTTTGGCAGCCGCTACAAACACATCTCCGTAAGTGGTGAAAGCAACTTTTTTTCCATCCGGTGAGAGCGCCAGGTTGCTGAAACCGGATGTAAGTCTTTGATGTTCGGTAAGCGGAGTTGCAGGTACGCCGCGTCTTACTATGTTGAGCTTTTTAGCTTCTCCCGTCGCAGTATTGTAGCTCCAAATATTGAAATCTTTTTCGAACACGATTGTGCGTCCATCGGCTGAAATGGTTGGATACAGCACTCTTCCGTCGGTGAAGCGGGTAAGTTGTTTTGATGTCCCGTTCAGAGGCATCGACCAGAGGTTTTGCGCACCGGATCTGTCGGATACATAGTAGATCGTTTGGACATCAGCACTCCACATTGGCCATAGTTGCCTGGCACCACGATCAGCAATCTTTTTGTACTGCTTGTCTGATGTATTGAGTAACCATAGTTCTGATTCGTCAAGGTGGCTGTGGCCTTTACGCCACCACTGTCCGGTGCCGTAGCCTCTTGCAGACATTACCATCGTGTTCCCATCCGGCGAAGGTGCTCCGCTGTATTCGGAAATGTATTCAGAGTTGGACACCGGCATTGGAGTGCCGCCTGCGACGGGGATGCGGAAGATATCTTTCATGCCCGAAATGTCTTTGTCTGCCGCAGAAAAATAAAGGTACTTATTGTCCGCTGACCAGGCACTGATC
>JAEZJD010000297.1 GCA_023436425.1 Bacteroidota bacterium
GTCGTGCAGATCACCATAAACCTTGTTTGTAGAAGTGAAAACAACCGGTGGCTGATGTGGTGAATGCCGAACGGCTTCGAGAACGTTTAAGGTGCCGCGGGCATTAACTTCAAAATCATAAAATGCATCGGTGAGACTTGAAGTAACTGCAACCTGCGCGGCAAAATGAAATATGAACTTTGCATTTGCCACTGCTTCTTCCACGGCATCTTTGTCCCGAATATCAGCAATCGTGAATTTTAATTTTTCTTGATATTTCTCTTCTAGCCAATTAAGATTTTTTTCAACACCCGCTCTCGACAAATTATCAAATACCATTATGGAATGACCTTCCTGCAGTAATCTGTCAGCTAGATTAGTTCCGACAAAACCCGCACCCCCGGTAATGAGAATGTATTTTTCATCTTGTGAATCCCTTTTCCCGTTGTAATCGTTTTTATTAACCATGTAGTGTGTTGATTTAAGGGTTTAAACGGTTAATCCTCTAGATTGTAATTCAGCTCTTGCTTCTGCAACCTTGTCCTCAGCTGTTTGACCCTCGAGCCATGCTGCAAGTTCGGTTAAGCCATCTTCGAGAGATATTTGAGGTTCATAATTGAGGATAGCTTTTGCTTTTGAAATATCGGAATAGCAATGCCGGATGTCGCCGACCCGGTACTTGCCTGTGATTTCCGGAGCAATATCTTCCTTGCCCATCACCTTTGCCATGCGCTCTGCTATTTCGCGGATTGTATAAGAGTTGCCGCTGCCAATGTTGAACACTTCGAAATCGGCGTCAGGCGTTTGCAGCGCTAATCTGGAAGCACGGGCAATATCCAGCACACTTACAAAATCTCTCTTCTGAAATCCGTCTTCAAAAATCATGGGAGCGTTATTGTTAAGCAGTCGGGCGGCAAAAATGGCGAGCACACCCGTGTATGGATTCGAGAGAGCTTGTCTTGTGCCGTACACATTGAAGAACCTTAGTGCAACAGTGGGGATGTTGTACGCTCTGCCTATCATGAGGCAAAGACGTTCCTGATCGTATTTAGAGAGTGCGTAAACTGAAGAAAGGGTCGGAGTTTTTGTTTCAGGGGTTGGATAAGGATTTAAAACGTTACCATCAGCGTCGTACACCTCCCATTCACCTCGTTTCAGCTGGTCTATATTACGTTCGATGCCGGCTCTAATGTGTCCGCCGGCATCTTTATAAAGACCTTCGCCATAGATACTCATGCTGGAGGCGACAATCAATTTTTCTACAGGGTTTTTTATAAGTGCTTCAAGCAATACTGCCGTACCAATATTATTTACGTCAGTGTATTCTTTAATCTCGTACATACTTTGCCCAACACCAACCATTGCTGCATAGTGGTAAACTGCATCTACACCTTTTAGGGCTTCATTTACAGCTTTAGCGTCGCGAACATCACCTTCCATCAGTTCTACATTATCATTAAGGTAGTCGGGTCGTTGTTGTTTTGTTCCGTGTACTTGCTGTGAGAGATTATCCAGCACACGCACGTGATAGCCGCTTTCGAGCAACTCATCAGAAAGATGAGAGCCGATAAAACCGGCTCCTCCTGTAATCAAAATTGTTTTGGCCATTAATGTTGGGTTTAAAACAATGCATAAAAAAATTGTTCCACTGTATTGATTATAAAGCTCTGCAACATATTGATACTGTTGAGGTTCGCATCTACTATTGAAATTTAAAGCTTGCTAAAAAGGCGTTGTTGAGAACCAAAGCATTGGACGCAAACCGCCGCCATAAAGGTTTGTAGTCGCTCACCTGTGGGTGGCTAGTAGAATAATTTTGCTGTGCAGAACACAATCGTTGTATTCCGATGATCCAGGTTCAGTAGATTTGACCTCGCGCCGTCCAGATCTTCTTCTTCATCAATGTTGTTGAACCAATTCCACACTGTAGTTGTGCCCGCTTCGACCAGAAAAAAATCCCCGCCGAAGCGGGGACTTATTAAATTACTTTCTTTGGTTCTGTCTTCTTTTTAATCTTATCGTCTTTCATCTTAAGCTTTTCATCTTCTCCTTTTATTTTCAGCTTGCCTCCGTTTCTTGTAAACTCTTCTGCTAATCTCACGGCTTCTCCTGCGTTGAGAATACCACCTGTTAAGCTCAGATCAGATAGCTTAACCGATTTTCCTGTTGCAGGATTAGTCACTTCTTTTGCTTCTACCACAGCACTTTGCTCAATGATAAACTTTACCTGTTCGGGGGTGAGTGTGGGATAATATTCCAACAGCAATGCAGCTACACCTGCTACTACCGGTGAAGCCATGCTCGTGCCGGAAAGGCTGCGATAGGTGTTTCCACCCGGGACTGTTGAATATATGTTCACACCCGGAGCAAACACATCTACCTGCGTTTTACCGTAATTGGAAAAATTTGCCACTGTTCCGCCGTTGAGGGGATCACCACTGGCTCCGACCGTTATCCAATTGGTCGCTTTTCTTTGTTCTTTTTTAATAAGGGGGGTTGGGAAGTTCCACGCAGTATCGATGTCCATTGCATCGTTACCGGCTGCATGCACAAGCAGCACTCCCTTACTTTCAGCATATTTAACTGCATCGTCCACCCAATCTTTTTCAGGCGACAATCCCTTTCCAAAGCTCATGTTTACAACCTTAGCACCATTGTCTACTGCATAACGAATTGCATTTGCAATGTCTTTGTCGTGCTCATCGCCATCAGGCACAGCACGGATCATCATTATACGAACGTTATCTGCTATTCCTTCAACACCTTTTCCATTGCCACGAACTGCACCTATGATTCCTGCCACGTGCGTTCCGTGTTCAGGTGTCCCCGCCATTATATCGTTATTGCCGTAGAAACGGTCATTAACGTCGGTCTCATTGTCTTTAACAACGTCACCGCGATAATTCTTTGGCGTTTTGTCTTTAGCTTCTGCTTTTCGCTCTTGGCCTTGTACGTAATCACCGATTTCTGTCAACACATCTTTGTTTGTGCGAGCCATATCTAATTGAAGCCCCTGATACAAAAACAAGAATCTTCTTTTTGCCACTTTCCCCGCTTCAGTGTTGGGAGAGAATGCATCTACGTCGCTACCGGAAAACTCTTGTTTATTCATCTCCTTTTTTAAAATCGAATCGGCGCCTAAAGCAGATTTGTAAGCGTTTTTCAACATCATCAGGTTGAGAAGCTCGGAAGGGTCTCCTGCAATGTCTTTGGAAGCCTTGAGCCACATTCTGTAAAGTTCCTGATCTTCCTTGCTAAGTGTGGCAGGATCTATATTGTCGAATTTGCTTTTGTACCTGTGGTAAACTCTGGCTGCTTCATACGAATCTTCCTTTACGTTTCGTCCATCCTTGCCGCCAATGAAATTCCAACCATGCACATCATCTACATAGCCATTCTTGTCGTCATCTATTCCGTTTCCCGGAATCTCTTTTGGATTTGTCCATAGAATTGGACGGAGATCTTCGTGTAACGTGTCAATACCGGAATCGATCACTGCCACGATAACTGTCTGGCTTTTCTTTCCTTTCAATTGTTGATATGCCTGATCTAAGCTGATGCCGTAGTAGCCGGAAGATTTTCTATCCATCAAATGCCAACCGTTCGGCGCATCTTTTTTCGACGTTTGGGCAAATGAAACAGAAAACAAACCTAACGTCAGGGTCGTGAAAAATATTCTTTTTAAAGTCATGTTTACCATTTTGTGAAGCGTAAAAATAGCTGAAAGGTGTTATAGGGTTTTGTGAAAGGTGAAGTGTCTATCAAATGCAACAGTACTATTACATTTTTCTTTTGTAAAACGGCTGTTAAATCGGTCAATTATTTTCGATAGAAATTTCTTTTTTCCGACGAATGCCTCTTATCTACTTAAAAGGAGTAAATTCTTTTACATAGCTTTCATACACCAAACCAATGTCCGGAAAGCGCTGCTTATGATGCACAATATGAACATAAGAAAATTGCTTTCAAACGGTGGCAGAATTAGCGCATCACTGCTGTGCATCCTTCTTCAATCCTCGGTTATTGCACAGGAAACAAACTCGCATGTTTCAGGCATTGTGAGGTCACTCGAAAACAATGTGCTCCAAAATGCAACAGTCATAGTGGTGCATGAACCTACAAAGAATACATACTCCACCAGAACAAATGAAGCAGGGTACTTTTATTTCTTCAACATAAAGCCCGGTGGTCCTTACACTATTACTATCAGCCACATTGGCTACGAACCTGTTTTTAAAACGGATATGTTTTTGAGTTACTCAGCGCCAAATTTTTATTCGTACCTGCAGGGCGCTGAATTTTCTGAATTCATTTTAAAGAAGAAAAAGGATATTCTTAATGAAGTGGTTGTAAAAGCTACGAAGCTGCCTGAGCTCGAAGTGGGTATTGAAACCAACATTACGTCAGATAAATTGCTTTCGCTTCCATCAATCAGCCGTAATCTGCAAGATTATGTGCGGATTGTGCCCTATGCTTCGGTGAATGGAGACGGCGGTATTTCCCTCGCCGGGCAAAACAATAAGTATAATGCGTTCTTCATCGATGGGGCAAACACCAATGACTTGCTTGGGTTGGCACCAAGCGGAATCAACGGTGGGCAAGCTTCGTCTCCTCCAATTTCTGTGGAAGCGATCGAACAAATCAAACTTTCAATTGCTCCATATGATGTGCAATACAGTAACTTCACAGGCGGCAGCATGAATGCAATCACCCGCTCCGGTGATAATACATTCAAATCATCTTCATGGTATTTTTTTCGGAATGAAAAGCTTGCAGGCAAATCACCAGAACCAATAGAGGTAAGCGGTTCACCGGGCGTTTTCAAACGTCAACGGTTATCGGCTTTTACTAGTCAAAACGGTGGCGCTTGGATTAGTGGACCGCTTTCAAAAAATAAACTGTTTTATTTTTTATTGTGCGAAAAACAGAAGGAGTATCTGCCCCAGCCGTACAATTTTGCTGATTACAAAGGCAATAGTTCACAACAGGTATTAACAGCTTTTGGAGATACCTTGCGAACCCGATATGGATATGAAGCCGGAAGCTTTTTGGAGACTAACAACGGTCTGGACGCAACTCGCATCAACGCAAAAGTTGACTGGAACGCTTCAGTTAAAAACAAACTGTTGTTAAGTTATCGATATAACCACGCAGAACGCACAACAGCACAATCTGCAAACACCGGAACGTTTGTTCGGTTCGAAAATAATATGTATAAGCTCATTGCTGAAACACATACAGCATCGCTGGAATGGAAGGCTTTTTTCAATCCGAAAGTGAATAACAGATTATTGGCTACTTATACCAACCATGTGGATGACCGCAACCTAATCGGTAAGCCGTTTCCGCAAATTCAAATCACAGATGGTTCTGCCACCGTGGTTGCAGGCAGTAACGGTTCTGCCCAAATCAATTTGTTTAAAGGAGCTGACCTTACGCTACTGGATGTTTTCAAAGTCATTATGAACAAGCAAGTGATATCTGCCGGTGGGGATTTCAATTTCTCAAAACTCAACGATGTTGCTCTTGTGTCTTATTTCGGCAATTATCAATTCAATAGCTTCAACAGCTTTTTCAGCAATGGGTATCCTATACGATTAATCCGTGCCGTTTCATTAGTAGATCAGCCTAAGGACGATAACACTAACGCCGGTTCAAATTATAATACTCGCCGCATCAGTTTTTTTGTTGCTGACGATATACAAGTGAATACCCGTTTCAAAATCACCTCAGGTTTACGACTGGATGGAAATGTACTGCCGCATTCATTTGCAACCGACACCTTTTTCGATAAAGTTGCTCGACCCGAAATTGAGAAGTATTACAACCTCGAAGATGCGAAGCCAGGGCAACTGATGAATACGCATTGGCAACTATCACCACGGGTTGGTATCGATTATAAAGTGCCAAATAAAAAGTTGTCCCTTCATGCTGGTGCAGGGCTGTTCACCGGACATATAATTAACGTGTGGTCATCTGAGTTTTACAATGTAAATGTGTTCAACATGAGTGTTACAAGTCCGCAGCTATACAATATCCGATTCAACCCTGACCCTTATAGTCAGCCGACGCCGCAATCTTTAGGCATCAACGCTGTTAGCGGAAGAGGTGACATCTCCATTGTTTCGAAAAAATTTAAATATCCTGTTGTATTCAAAACATCTGTTGGACTGGACAAAAAACTGTTCAACGGATGGACTTTTACAGCAGAATTTTTATTCACAAAAAACGTTCATGAACATTCATATACAAACGTAAATCTGCTGCCACCAACTAAGCAATCTACGCCACCAGATCAGCGAAATATTTTTTCACTTAACGCTGCCGCGGAACGGATTGCTATAATAGGTTTCAATCCTTACAACAATATTATTTTGTTGACGAATTACCAGGGGAAAAAGGGGTATTCATACGGCTTTACCGGTGGCATAAATAAAAACTTGCGTGAAACGTTTTTCATCAGTGCGGCGTACGCATACAGTCATTCCGTGACCCTGTTCGAGCCGAATTATTCTGCTAATACCAGCTTGTTACAATGGCTTTCCATGAAGACTGTAAACGGAAAAAACTTTGCTATTCCGGGCACTTCAGATTTCGACCTCAAACACCGAATTCTCGTTGATCTCACTCAAACATTCTCCAATCCGAGAAACAAATTTTCGACACTAGTTTCTATTTTTTACAACGGACAATCGGGTGCGCCTTTCAGCTACGTTTACGATGGCAGTATTTTAAATGATGGACGTCCGGGCACTAATTCGGATCTTATTTACGTGCCCTCAGGTAGCGACCTGCAACAAATGGTTTTTTTACCGTTACGTGTTGGAAACATCATCTATTCTGCTGAAGTGCAAAAACAGAGCTTAAATGAGTTCATCGAACGCGACAAATATCTCAGCAAACACAGAGGAATGTTTGCGCAAAAAAATGGGGCAAGATTACCGTTCACGCATTTAGTGGATGTGCGGCTGCAGCAAAACTTTACAATAACGGCTAAAAAGAGGAGCGTCCGGCTCAGCATTATTTACGATGTATTCAACTTTACCAACATGCTAAACAAAAAGTGGGGAAGGACTTACCTGCTTTCGGACGGGATGTATCCGTTGATAACTTTTGCTGGCTTTGTTCCGGCTACTTTAACGCCTCAATACCAATTCAGAACGGTGAATGGAACACCGTGGACTTTGCAAAACAGCACGTTTCCCGGAAGCAGCGCGAGGTGGATAAGCCAGTTGGGACTAAAAATAAATTTTGAGTGAATTATCTCGAATTGATGGTTTCCATTACACGTTGTTTGTAAAGGCCCCCAATAGGGATCTCCTTTCCGCCGATGAGCACATCATTATTGTTGTAGCCGGTCATTTTTTCCAGAGAAATCATGAACGAACGATGCACTCTTAAAAAACTATGTGCAGAAAGCATATTCTCCATTGAACTGATAGATTGCCTGGCAATGAAATTCTCGCCTGTTGTTAAAAACAGCTTCACATAATCTTTGCAGCTTTCGATATACAGTATGTTACTTACAAGTACTTTCTGCATGCTTTTATTTACGCGTACGTAAACAAATGCGTCTGGATTTTTTTTAAAGTCTGAGCCTTTAGACAAGACTTTTTGCCCCATCAATCGCTTCACCTTGTATACAGCTTTTAAAAAACGTTCGAATGTAACTGGCTTCACCAGGTAATCAACCGCGTCGAGTTCATAACTATCCAGCGCATATTCACGGTATGCTGTCACAAAGATGACTTTTGGCGGATTGGCGAGGCTTTTCAGAAAGTCGGTACCAATCAGCTTAGGCATTTTGATGTCTAAAAAAATTAGATCGATTTGTTTTTCGTTGAGAACGTCAAGAGCTTCAACAGCGTTCTTGCAGCACGCAGCCACTTCAAGGCCGCTACTATCTGAAATATGCGATCGCAATATTTCCAGTGCAGGAGGTTCGTCATCTATAAGCAGGCACTGAATATTCATGATACAATATTTTCAGTTTGTGCTGTTGCTGCTGTTACTATTTTGTTGCGAGCTGCCGGTGCAGAGAGTTCCAGCATCAACGACACTACAAAAAAATTGCCTTCATCATTGATCTTCAATTCGTGTTTATCATTGTATAAATAAGCGAGGCGTTTTTGCACGTTTTCGATTCCAATACCCTTCCCTTTAACTGACAAAGATTCGTTTTTGCTGTTGACCAGTTTAAAGGAAAAAAAAGTTTGTTTTACAGAGAGATCAATACCAAGCCACGGCTTCTCCAATTGTTCGGAAGTGCCATGTTTAAAAGCATTTTCAATAAAGGGAAGCAGCAATAAAGGCGCAATAAATTTTCCATCAATGTCTCCCTCAAAGTTTTCTGATATCTCGAGCCTGTTTCCATAACGCTCCTTTTCAAGGTCAACGTAATTCTTCATTACCTCAATTTCCTTGGTTAACAGCACTTCATTGTTTTTGCAATCGTAAAGTACATAGCTGAGCAACGATGAAAGCCTTGCAATCATCTCTGTTGTTTTGGGCGAACCCTTCATTGAAAACGAATAAATATTATTCAACGTGTTGAAAAGAAAATGGGGATGAATCTGAGCTTTCAACAACTGCAGTTCAGCAGAAGTTTTTTCTTTTTCGGCCGTTAAAAAATCTCGTTGTTTATTAATCCAGTATTTAAATAATACAATCATGGATCCAAAGCCTGCCATTACATTCATTGACAGATAGCTATTTGCTGCCCATGGATTTTTATTATTGGATTTATAATGCAGTACGTCCGATACTGTGAAAAGAACATTGGTTCTAAAAATATAATTCAAAAAATACCCTGCAATCGCCCAGGATAAAAGTATTAGTGAAAAATATAGATACTTTTCTTGAAGTAAAAAACGTGGTATCATCCAATACATGATCGGGTAGCTGTATAAGATAAATGCAGGAACCCATAAACTTGAGAGCAAATGCATTTTCCACCATGATTCACTTGGTTGCTTATACAGGAAAGAAAAAATAAGAATATGCACCAACCAAAAAACTATGTGACGGAACAAGCGGTAACGCGGCGAGAACACAAACGGAATTTCTGAATAAGACTCCATATTTGAATTGATACAAGTTACCACAGTTGTATCACTCTTTCCAACCACGAAATGCTCGGTGCGGACAGATAGTTGATTTTTTCGACGAATGGGACGAACAAGCCATAAGTTGCGTCTGTCTGAATTTTGAACTTTATTTCTGACAACAATTCATCTAAGCGCATAGAGGCTGCAAGCGTTTTTTTTCGCCTGTACTTTTATTGACACAACAATTACAGCTATAAGAAACAATTAAACTCATTGCTTATGCTTAGTGAGTTATTCCTGAAGAATTGCCGCCTTTCCACTTTATCAGTGGTAATGTTTTCAACGATTTTGATTGCAATAGGTTGCAAGAAGCAAGCAATCAATCATCCGCCTGTTGCAAATGCAGGGGCTGATAAAACTGTCATTTTACCTTCTAATGTTGTAAACCTCGATGCAAGCGGCTCCACTGACGAAGACAATGACATTCGATTCTATCTATGGAAATGGATAGCGGGACCATCTTCCCTTTACTTTCTCAATGGTGATGGAGGAAGCATATTTCCAAGGCTGGTCGGACTTGTTGAAGGAACCTATGAATTTGAACTCACTGTTACGGATGCAGCTGGTTTGTTTTCAAAAGATACGGTAGCGGTTTTTGTCACGTTACCGAGCGGTGTTGCTCACGTTGTCGATCTCACCTTTGATTTAAATTCTAGTTGTACAATAGGAGATGATATCGAAGGTTACTATTGGTTCGACCAACAAATATTTACATTGTCAGCAACAGCCACAAAAGATTTTGATGGCCACCCCGGAGAGATACATGCACAAATAATGCAAGCCCGCAATTTTCATGAGCCCACACATGTGGAAAACCCGACATTACAGGTTTGGGATATGATGTATGAAAATTTGATCGAGTTGAGTTTCAAGAAAAGTCACAATTTCTTCAATATACCGGCGCAGGCAACACCCTATACAGACACTGTAACGGTGGAAAGTGGAATAGGAAAGTTTGCTGCTATCGCAAAAAGCACATTGTTGAATTGTTCATATACGTATGACCTGGCAACCAAGAAGGGAGCAATTTGGCTGCAGGGTACATTGTACTATTAAACAAGGTAGTTATGAAACTGTCTTTTCTCATTATTACAATGTCTTTATTGCTGACAATGTCCTGCAAAAAAGAACAGACTTGTGACGGATGTACTCCTGACAACGCGCCTGCTACTAACCATCCGCCGGTTGCCAATGCCGGCCGGGATCAATTTCTTTCGTATACCAATAAAACTACGCTTGACGGCAGTGGGTCGTTTGATCCTGACAATGATAAAATCTTCTATAAGTGGAAAAGAATTTCGGGACCTCGAGATTTTTTTATTGTAAGCTCCGCTACTATTAAAACAGAGCTAGTAAACCTTGTAGAAGGTATTTATGAATTTGAATTAACGGTCACGGATGCAGCAGGATTGTACAGTACTGATACTGTGCAGATAGCGACAACACCACCGTCACAGCCACAGAATTTAGACAATGTGTTCTTTTACTGTCCTGATCCCACGTCGACAACGCATTCCATTTGGCAATCATGGGATTCAGGAGGAATTTCCCAGCGCTTTATTATAGTTACGGTAGATAGTATGACCAAAAGCGTAGGTGGTGTATGGGGCAATGGCTATGCCCCGAGGTGTCCGGTACAATCTGATTATAACGCCGAACCTGATGTTTGTGCAGGATTCAATCTTTCTCCGGGTACATATCACTGGAGCGCTGAAAACGCCATCACAGACTTTCGGGGCTGGCCTGAAACCACGTCGCAATTTGTTCAGTTCTTTAGCAAAGTTCGTAAGGCGGAAGGGACTTTTACTGTACTTCCGGGAGAAAAGTGTCTCCTTCAGCCTATAAAATTTTAGCGTTTTATATTTTACAAAGAGACAATCACTTGCACGGTTAACCATCTGCAAAACGTCGAAGCGCTTATCTTTGCCGCCGCTATGACACAAGAACAATTGAAAGATATGAGGGATCGTGTAGTTGTCCTGAGGAGGTTTCTTTGACCTCGATAACCGCAAAGACAAAATAGCTCAGGACAAACAACTTTCTCTCGCTCCAGGATTTTGGGATGATAATGCCCGTGCAACTTCTATTCTGAAGGATATCAAACTGAATGAATATTGGGTGAATCTTTACGAGCAGGTGGAGACTGCAGTGGAAGACTTTGCCGTCCTGTTTGAGTTTTGGAAAGATGGCGAGGGGAGTGAAGATGATGTAAAAGTTGCGTACAATACAGCGTTGAACGCTATCGAAGATGCTGAATTCAAAAGTACATTGAACCAACCGGAAGATGAATTGACAGCAGTGCTGCAAATTAATTCCGGCGCAGGTGGAACAGAGAGCCAGGATTGGGCGGAAATGCTTGCACGTATGTACCGCATGTATGGTGAGAAGCAGGGATGGAAGGTGACGGTGCTCGACTGGGTGGACGGAGATGGTGCCGGAATAAAAACGTGCACCATGCAGTTTGATGGAGAGTTTGCCTACGGTTTTCTGAAAGCAGAAAGTGGTGTCCACCGCCTGGTTCGCATCTCGCCATTCGACAGCAATGCCCGTCGGCATACATCTTTTGCATCTGTATTTGTGTACCCGCTTGTTGACGATTCCATTAATATCGAAATAAAGGATAGTGAGGTGAAGATGGAAACAGCGCGGAGCGGTGGTGCTGGCGGACAAAACGTCAATAAAGTTGAAACGAAAGTTTTCTTAACTCATATTCCAACGGGGATAACTGTTGTTTGTCAAACCGAAAGATCCCAAATTGGCAACCGCGAAAAAGCAATGCAAATGTTGAAGAGCCGGTTGTATGAAGAAGAGTTGCGCAAACGTGAAGAATTAAAGAATGCTGCAAATGCGAGCAAGAAAAAAATTGAGTGGGGAAGCCAGATTCGCAGCTATGTTTTTCATCCTTACAAAATGATTAAGGATCATCGAACCGACTATGAAGTTGGCAATGTTGGTCCTGTAATGGATGGCGACCTCGATGGTTTTATAAAAGCATATTTAATGCAAACTGCCGAATGACAGTAATCACAACATTTTCAAATCACCAACTATCAAATTGATACATGAATTACGGATACTTTTCTTACCCACTTCCAGCAAATGAGCCAGTTAAAACATATGCTCCCGGCACTCCGGAAAGGGAAGCGTTGAAAAAAACAATTGATCTACTCAAATCGGAGCAAGTAGACATTCCCATGTACATTGGTGGCGAAGAAGTGCGAACCGGAAAGCTGCAGCCGATGCATCCTCCTCACGAAATAAGTCATTTGCTTGGGCACTACCATTTGGGTGATGAAGCGCACGTGAAAAAAGCAATTGAAAGCGCACTGGAAGCAAAAGAGGCTTGGGCGCTGATGGAATGGGAAGACCGGGCGGGTATTTTTCTGCGGGCAGCGGAGCTGATGTCAACCAAATATCGCTACCTGATGAATGCCACAACAATGTTAGGGCAAAGCAAAAATGCCTTTCAGGCGGAGATTGACAGCGCTTGCGAGTTGATAGATTTCCTTCGCTTTAATGTTCATTTCCTTTCTGAGATATATCGTCAGCAGCCCATCAGTGCACCCGGCATGCACAACAGAACGGAGTGGCGACCGCTAGAGGGTTTTGTGCTGGCAATAACGCCATTCAACTTTACAGCAATTGCCGGAAATCTGCCGACTAGTGCAGCTATGTGCGGCAACGTGGTGGTATGGAAACCTGCGCACTCGCAAGTGTATTCTGCACAAATGATTATGCGTGTGCTAAAAGAAGCAGGTTTGCCGGATGGTGTTATCAACCTTGTTTATGCGAGTGGACCGACAATCGGAAATGTTTGCTTCCGTCATCGCGAGTTCGCAGGCGTGCATTTCACCGGATCAACAGGTGTTTTCAATCAAATGTGGAAGACCATTGGTGAAAATGTAGGGAACTACAAAAGCTATCCACGAATTGTAGGCGAAACAGGGGGTAAAGATTTCGTTGTAGCGCACAAGTCTGCAGAGCCGGATGTTGTTGCAACGGCATTGCTGCGGGGCGCATTTGAATACCAGGGTCAAAAATGTTCTGCTGCATCGCGAGCCTACATTCCTTCGAATATTGCAGATGAAGTGAGGCGATTATTGGTAGAAGGTGTTCAATCATTTAAAATGGGACCAGTCGATGATTTTGGCAATTTTATAAATGCGGTAATAGATGAGAAAAGCTTCGATAAAATTGCATCATACATTGATAGGGCAAAGAAAGACAGCAGCGTTAAAATATTAGTCGGTGGTAAGTACGACAAATCGATCGGATACTTCATTCATCCAACAATTATCGAAACAACTGATCCGAAGTACACAACAATGTGCGAAGAAATCTTCGGTCCGGTTCTCACCATATATGTTTATGATGCTGAACAATTTGGAGAGACATTGCATCTTGTCGATGAAACTTCGCCTTATGCACTCACCGGGTCGATTATAGCTCAAGACAGGTTTGCAGTAGAACTGGCAACAGAAAGGTTACGAAATGCTGCAGGTAATTTTTACATTAATGACAAACCAACCGGTGCAGTAGTGGGTCAACAACCATTCGGCGGCGCCAGAGCCAGTGGTACAAATGATAAGGCTGGTTCAATGATCAATTTGTATCGTTGGCTTAGCGCAAGAACAATCAAGGAAACCTTTGTTCCGCCTACTGATTACCATTATCCATTTTTACGTGGAGAAAGCGAAGGAATTTAATTGAATGTTAAGAGTTGATACGGAGCCGCATCTTGCGGCTCTTTTCTGTGCCGGTTCGGCCTCTTTTTTGTACTCACCACATCAAAACAATGACTATGAAAAAGATCGGTCTATTTGGATTGGGACTATTAATGAGTTTTGCCGTTCTGGCACAGAATGCAGTAGTTGGAATAAAAGGTGGTCTAAATCTCGCAACCAATACAAACTCTAACCCCATTGCGGAACCAAGTTATAAATTAGGTTACAACGCAGGCTTTTTGGTAAATCTCAATATATCACCAAAGATTGCTGTGCAGCCGGAACTTGTTTATTCTAATCAGGGGCACAAGTACACAATTGAAAGCCTGGAATACTTAGGTGGACCTGAGGAGCATTCACTCCATCTCAACTACTTAAATGTTCCGGTGCTGCTACAATTCAAAGCAACGCCGCAGTTCCGTTTGCAAACAGGACCACAGGTCGGATTTCTGACAAGTGTCAACGATCAGGTGAATGGTGAAACGACAGGCTTTTTTACATCCAGTGATTTTAAAAAGACAGATGTTGCGTGGAGTTTTGGCTTGAGCTTTATGGGCAACAGTGGAATCGGTGTGGATGCTCGTTACAATCTTGGCTTAACAGATATAAACAACACAGGTCGAAGCAGTGTTATAAAAAATAACGTTGCACAAGTCGGACTTGTAATGGAGTTGCGGTAAAACTTTTGACGGTAAAATAAATTGCGGCCTTTTTTTTGTTTAGAGGCTCTGCAAATTATACTTATGAAAAAGATTGGTTTTATTATGATGGTGCTTTGTATAAGCACCATTTCGTTTGCTCAAAAAGTGACTGTAGGCATAAAAGGTGGGCTAAACGTTGCCACACTATCAACCAAAAACATTGCATGGGAATCTAAATTGGGGTATCATGCGGGTTTTCAAGTACACATCCATGCTTCGCGGTCGCTGGCACTGCAACCGGAGTTTGTGTATTCAAACCAAGGAGCAAAGTACACGGGACTATTAGGACAGGAACACTCGCTTCATGTAAATTACTTGAACGTACCGGTTTTGGTGCAATACATGACAGGTGGTGGGCTGCGGTTGGAAACAGGTCCGCAGATCGGATTCTTGACAAGTGTGAACGATCAGGTGGACGGCAACACGGTAAGTGGATACAACAAAAACACTTTTAAGAAAACCGATGTTTCATGGGCATTTGGACTTGGGTATGTGACCTCTGCGGGCATTGGCTTCGACGCACGTTATAATCTCGGTATCACTGATATTTCAAACAATACAGGACTTGCAAAAACAACCAACAACGTAGGGCAGATAGGATTGTTTTTCGAACTTCGTTAAGAATTTGTACTCGTAATGAAACAGCGGCTACGGCCGCTGTTTTTGTATTCGGGTGGCGCATACTACTTTTATGAAAACTTTCTTTGTTGAAAATTCTATTGGATCAACAGCAAATACAATTAACCATAAAGCGGCTGGCGAGCCAAATTCTGGAAAACCATGTGGGGCTGAATAATACAGTAATAATTGGCATTCAACCACGCGGGATTTTGTTGTCTGATCGGATATTTCATGAGCTGCAAAAGGAGCTCGGCGACACGCCAATTAACTACGGAAAACTTGATATTACTTTCTATCGCGACGATATTAGAAAGGAACTGCACGTGCCCAATCAAACAGATTTAAATTTTTCGATTGAAGGCAGAAAAGTCGTCCTTATTGATGATGTTCTTTACACAGGCAGAACATGTCGTGCGGCGCTGGATGCCCTCATGGATTTTGGACGTCCGGAAAAGGTGGAGTTGATGGTTCTTATCGACAGGAGATACAGCAGGCAATTTCCGATTCAACCGGACTACACCGGGCGTGCAATTGATTCGATTTTTACGCAAAAAGTGAAGGTGCACTGGAAAGAAAAAGAGGATCGTGACGAAGTGGTGTTAGTTTGAAAGAATCGACAAATAAGTTTGGGAAGTCAACAAACTGCAACAACATTAATGTCACGGGTTCACCTCGCAATTTGACTTCGAATTATCCGGGAGCCAAATTATCAAATGTCAACTCCATTGCTCTATCTTTGAACTTTAATGGCGCTTTCTACTCGACATCTGCTCGGCATTAAAAATCTTTCACCTGCTGATATTTCACTTATTCTCGACACAGCAAAACAATTTAAAGAAGTTCTTCAACGACCAATAAAAAAGGTGCCTTCATTAAGGGATGTCACCATTGTGAATTTGTTCTACGAAAATTCTACACGCACCCGCATTTCGTTTGAGCTTGCTGAAAAACGTCTCTCTGCCGATATAATCAACTTTAGTGCTTCGGGATCATCGGTGTCGAAAGGAGAAACGCTGCTGGACACAGTGAACAATATATTGTCCATGAA
>JAEZJD010000077.1 GCA_023436425.1 Bacteroidota bacterium
GCTGACGAGCACCGATCTGACAAATCTTTTTCGTGAAGGCATCAGTTTGATGACTTATTTCGGACACTCTTCTGCCAATATTTTAGACTTTAATTTGGAAAGTCCGGAGCGGTACAACAATCCCGGAAAATATCCGCTATTCCTTGCCCTCGGTTGTAACGTCGGAGATTTTTTCAAATACTCTCCTACCCGCCTCGCGGAAAATGAAACTGTTTCCGAAAAATATGTTTTGGCCCCCGATCGTGGAACTATTGGCTTTATTGCGAGTACACATTTTGGTGAAGTATCGCACCTCAATTCGTGGACAACTTATGCATACAACAGGATTTCGCGGACAGATTATGGTAACTCGATTGGAGAGATAATGAAAAAAGTGATTCAGGATGTGATAGCCGGATCGTTACCCGAAGATTTTTTAACACGTGCTAATGCTGAACAAACAGAGTTGCACGGCGATCCTGCTTTGCGGGTGAATTCCCATCCGAAGCCGGATTACATCGTAGAAGATCAGACCGTGAAAGTTTCGCCTTCATTTATCTCTGTTGCCGATCCGTCATTTAAGGTGCAGGTGAAAACATATAACAGCGGCAAGGCGGTCGACAAAGACATTGTTATAGAAGCAAAGCGCCAGGTCGGAACCAGTACACCTGTGGTTGTCTTCAGACAAACCATTAAAGGAGTTCGTTACGCTGATTCCATTAGCTTCAATGTACCCATTAACCCTACAACAGACAAAGGTTTAAACAAACTCATTATCACAGTTGATGCCGACAATGTGGTGGATGAAATGTATGAGACAAACAATTCTGTTACGAAGGAAGTAATGATTTATGAAGATGAAGCAAGACCTGTATATCCATACAATTTTGGCATAGTTAGTAAGCAAAATACAAAGCTGATTGCATCAACTGCTAATCCGTTGGCAGCAGCAAAACAGTATCGGATGGAGCTGGATACAACTGAATTATTTAATTCTCCATTTAAGGTTACCAAAAATATCACTGCACCGGGCGGCATTCTTGAATTTGATCCGGGAATAACGTTCAGTGACAGTACTGTTTATTACTGGAGAGTTGCACTTGTTCCCACATCGGGTTCAATCGTGAACTGGAATACATCCTCGTTTGTTTATTTATCCGGCAACGAGCCCGGATTTAATCAGTCGCATTTTTACCAGCATCTGAAATCTGATGGCACTAACATTTACCTCGACAGCGCTTCCAGATCATGGATGTTTGCTTCTGCCTTAAACAACATCACAGCTAAAAACGGAGTTTTCCCTACTGCTGCAAGTTTCGCCAGTGACTTTTCCGTTTACGTAAATGGCGTTGATGAAATCACAAGTTCATGCGGCTTTCCCAGAATTGTGGTAAATGTTTTCGATCCAAACACTTTGAAGGCTTGGTTCAATGCAAACGTTGGAGAGCAGGGAAAATTTGGCAGTGATCCGATTTGCGGCGAAGGCAGGGAGCACAACTTTCAATTTGATTTGTTTGATCCTGCAAAGCGAAAAAGTCTTGTAGAATTTTTGGAAATGATTCCTTCAGGCAATTATGTTGTTGTAAGAAGCATGTCTCACAACGATCCTGCATATAATTTTTTCGTTTCGCAATGGAAAGCTGACACTTCTTTTCTCGGCAGCAATCGTTCTATTTATCATCTTTTGTATAACCAGGGCTTTACCGCTGTAGATTCATTCAACAGGCCACGGGTCTTCATTTTTGCTTACAGAAAAAATGATCAAACCAGCTTTACTCCTCAATATGTTTTCAGCCAGGGTATTTACGACAAAATAAGTTTGTCGCTCGACATTCCCCTGCGAGACAGCACAGGGTATATTACATCCCCAGTATTCGGACCATCGAAGGCTTGGAAGGAATTGAGATGGCGCGGATCATCGCTGGAGGCTCCATCAACCGATAATGTGCTGATGAATGTCATTGGTATAAAATCGAATGGAGTTGCTGACACGCTAATGCGAAACCTCAACTTATCACAACAAAACGTCAATCTATCTTCCATAAATGCTGCGTTGTATCCATTTCTGCAGTTGCGGATGAAAAACTCCGATCCGGTGAATTTTACGCCGTACCAGCTGCGCTACTGGAGAATTACTTATTCACCGGTACCAGAAGGTGCCATTGCGCCAAATCTTTTGTTTACGAAAAAAGACACGTTGGGCGTAGGTGAGAACCTGGATCTGAAAATCGCATTCAAAAACGTTAGTGAAGCAGCGTTCGACAGCGTGAAGGTGAAATTTGTTGTGACGGACCAAACGAATGTGCAGCATGTATTGCCTTCTTTCAAACTACGACCACTGCCTGGTTCTGACACTTTGCACATTCGTTATCCCTTCGACCTGCAGCAATTTGGCGGGCAAAACAATTTGTTTGTGGAGGTAAATCCGGACAATGATCAGCCGGAGCAGTTTCATTTTAATAACTTTCTTTCAACAAGCTTTTTCGTTGGTGCTGACACATTAAGCCCTTTGCTCGATGTGACATTTGACAATGTCCATATTTTAAATCGCGATATTGTTTCGTCCAACCCGAACATTGTGATAAAGCTGAAAGACGAATCCAAATTTCTGATTACAGATCCGTCCACAGTAAATGTGCAGGTAAAATATCCCAATGGAACTATTCGCACATTTGCACAAAGCCCGGACACACTTCGATTTATTCCTGCTACTGTTCCGGGTGACAATACGGCAAGCGTCATATTTAATCCAGGTTTTTTGCAGGACGGAGAATATGAATTAATTGTGTCCGGCAAGGATATGAGCAATAACCAGGCAGGTGCTATGCAGTACCGGGTTTTGTTCCAGGTGATCAACAAACCCATGATCTCTAACCTGCTGAATTATCCAAATCCATTTACCACTTCAACGGCTTTTGTATTTACACTCACCGGAAGTGAAGTGCCGCAAAATTTTAAAATTCAAATATTGACGGTTACAGGAAAAGTGGTACGGGAAATAACACGGCAGGAACTTGGTCCTTTAAGAATTGGTCGAAACATAACCGAATTCAAGTGGGACGGCACAGATCAATTCGGACAAAAGCTAGGCAATGGAATTTACCTGTACAGAGTAATAACAACCATCAATGGCAGTGCACTGGAAAAGTATCGTGCCGCAGATGATAATACCGATAAGTTTTTCAAGAGCGGCTATGGTAAAATGTATTTAATGAGATAAATTTCCAAACAGCAAATCATTTTCTTGCTCGAAAGAACGGCAGTTCGATTTTTTCCAACAATAGAAACGCTCCGCAATAGAGGAACACGGGAATAATAGCATGATGAAAACGGTTATGATAGTCATCACACTGCAACATGATTGCTGTGCTAAAGGCAGCAACAATTAAAAATGACAATAAAGAGGTCGCGGTTGTAAAAATCTTTTTTCGGTACAAAAAAAGATTGACAACAGCAGGCGCTAGAAAGATAGCGGCGTAAGCAGCCAAATACAAATTGTGAGAAGCACTATAGTAGCTGCGAATCAGAAAGAAAAACGCCTGCAGCCGGTCGACTGTTAACTGCAGAAAATACGATGGATAATTAATTACAAACAACCACAATTGCAAAAGCGGTGAATGCTGTTTGAACGGGCTAAGTGACATATATGCACGCGATGGTATGTCGCAGATTATATATCCATACTCAGCTGGTTTCAGTATTTCCCAGTCGCCTATAT
>JAEZJD010000097.1 GCA_023436425.1 Bacteroidota bacterium
CGGCAGAATGTAGCTTAAAGTCGAGATTATGAAAATGTGCGCCAATTATTTTGTTGCTCAACATTCTCTCAGCACCGTTTCCAAAAGGCAACATCATGAGTCCCTCACTACCTGTCGTAATTTTCGATGCCTCTGTGTTCAGGCTTTCGTAGCTGTGCTGCGCACCGATCATATTTCTTATCCAGCGGTTGAAAATGCCTGCTCCATTAATGCAAAGTAAAACGCCGATGCGGGGCGCTTCAGCAGAATGATTGACGTGCGCAAAGCTATTAATCCGGGATTCTGCATCGTAAGTTAACTGATCGCCGATACCATAGATCACACCAGAGGTGCCCGCAGTTGCAGCAACTTCGCCGGGCTGCAAAACGTTTAGAGAAAATGCATTGTTCAACTGATCGCCGGCTTTGTATGTAACCGGAATTCCCGCGGTCAATGAAAGCCTGGTCGCCACTCGTTCCGACAATTCACCGTGGGACGAGAAAAGTGGTTGCACGTTAGGAATCAGATCTTCGGAAAATCCGAAATACTGCATAACATCTGCCGAGATGGACTGATTTTGAAAATCCCAGAATATACCTTCTGACAAAGCTGAAGTAGTGGTCGTAAAATCCCCGGTTAGTTTCATGCTGATGAAATCTCCGGGCAACAAAATCTTGTAGATCCGTTCAAATATCTCCGGCTCATTTTCTTTGATCCATGCAAGTTTGCTTGCGGTAAAATTTCCCGGTGAGTTGAGAAGATGGGAAAGGCAATATTCTTCGCCGATATGTTTGAACGCGTCGTCTCCAATCTGCACTGCACGACCATCGCACCAGATGATTGAATTACGCAAAACTTTCTGGTCATGGTCCACCATTACTAAGCCGTGCATCTGATAGGAAATACCGATAGCAGCAATGTCCTTCGGATCATAGCTATTGGTTGCATTGCATTTCAAAATCGCCTGTTTCACATGTTCCCACCACAAGTCGGGGCTTTGCTCTGCCCAACCTTGCTGCGGAGAAATTATGTCAACTTCAGCATCAGGAAACTGCGCTGAAGCCACACAAGCATGGCGTTGCGAATCAACTACCGAAACTTTTATAGAGGATGTACCGAGATCAATACCTAATAACAACATTGTTCATTCAATAATCAGTGAAAAATCCACATAAAACAAAAAGGAAGGATGAAGAATCATCCCTCCGCGTTAACGATTGCTTATCTAAGAAATGTTTGTTCATTTAAAAAAAGTTAACTCACTTTCCTTTCAATGCTAATAATACACTCGTATATGCTGGTTTCTTCTCGAAATTTTTATCGAATAATAGCGGAAAATCATTCTTCTTCATGTATGCCACAATCCAACTTGACTGATCATCAACGCCCCAGAATGTGATGCCATGTCGCTGTTCAGAGGGAACGTATTTCAAATATGAAGACACCACGTACTTGTACATTGCAGCCTGTTTGTCGGCCTCGGCTGAGGAAAAAACATAAGCTGAATTGTTCAATGGATTTACTGCGATATCCAATTCAGATATTCTAACCTTTAAGCCGGTGGCGGCAAGTTTTTGAAACATCTGGTCAATCGAACTTTGAGTCGTGTTCACGCTCATGTGCATTTGTGTGCCGATCCCATCCACTTTAGCTCCTTTGTTGCGTAGCTCGTTAACGTATGCAATCAGCGAATCTAATTTCCGGCTATTCGATTCTAAGTTGTAATCGTTGATAAAAAGCAAAGCATTCGGGTCAGCAGCTTTTGCATAATTGAAAGCTTTCAAAGCAAAATCTCTTCCCAAATAGTTGGACCACACAAAAATATCTGAAGAAGTTTGCGACGTGTTGACGTTGTCGCGGAGACTTCCGCTTTCCGTGAACAATTCATTAATAACATCCCACGCTTTCACCTTTCCTGCATACCGTCCTACGATTGCATCGATCCAATTTTTCAAAGCCTGGTCGAGCTTTTGTGCCACATCCGGGCTGTTGTTAATGCCTACTTCTTTTACACTTACATCATCAATATAATAGGTGTTCGCCACCTTGCCCATATCAAACAAAAAGGTAGTGGACGCAATAGATGCGGTGATCGTCCAACTCACCTGTTGCCATGTGGTACCGATTGTTTGGTCACTCTGGTACTGGGCGCTCGTCGGCCCTGTTGACAGTCGTATCGAGCCGCCTGCATTTGCAGCTTTTACCCAATAAGAAATAGTGTATTGTTTTCCGGGAGTGGTAACAACAGCAGCACTCGACACTTGTACTTTCCACTGCTCAGGATAGTCTGTTGGATTGATCACTTTCATTGCTCCGGTGCCCGTATGTGCCTCACCTGACGAGCTAGTCGCCGAAATGGTAGCTCCGTTACTATTAAAAACTGACCAGCCGGTCATTGCATTTTCAAAATCTCCGTTGGTTAAAAGTTCCGGTCCCGTAACTGCGGTTATACCCGCAAAATTTTTCAGGTAAGTGGCATTTTGCTGACTGTGCCAGCCAAGTACGTGTCCATACACTTGAATACCCGCCCCTGTGATCGTGTTGAGGAAATTATCAGCAACGGAAAAATTGAATGTGCCATCGTTTCTTACAATCGATGCATACTTCATTTCATTGCCAAAGGTGACGCTGTTCACTTCGCGGTTAACAGTGGTGCGGTATAACGCATTGTTCATGTACAAATTGTACTCAATGGCAAAACCGATTGGGAAAGTGGTAGCAGATTTCAAGGGACCAACGGTGTCGGTGTTCGTAGCCGGAGGATTTGGAGGAGTGGGCGGCGAAGGGGGCGTCGGAACATCATCTTTTTTACACGCGGAAAAAAGAATGGCAATCATTAGCAGCCTGGCAAACAAAAGATTGAGTTTCATTAAAATCTCTATTGTTTAATTGATGATCGTAATGATTAAAAGTGAAACTCGGACCGTGGTAGCAATAAACAAAGCAGTATGTTCTCTGGTGAAAATTTCATATAGCGCCGCTAATTGCTGCACGAATGTAGGACTTTTTTAATTTTATGCAACCGATTACATACATTGTGCAGATTTCTTCCCTAATTTAGCTTTAATAATACCACGTAAACGATTGTAATGCCGAAGCAAAAAGAGATCACTATTTACGACATAGCGAACAAGCTCAACATCTCTCCCGCCACCGTCAGCCGAGGGCTTCAGGATCATCCGGGAATAAGCAAAAAAACGAAAAAGAAAATTCTCGAAACAGTGCACGAGATGGGTTATCGGTCAAATCTTTTTGCCCGCAACCTCCGGCAACAGCAAACCAAAACAATTGGTGTAATCGTCCATGAATTAAATAGCAACTTTATCACCTCTGTGTTGGCCGGCGTTGAAAAAGTAACCACCGAAGCAGGCTATGATCTGATCATTGCGCACTCCTCCGAAAGCGCACGAAAAGAAGCGGCTAACGCAAAAAACCTTTTTCATAAACGTGTGGATGGTTTAATTGCATCGCTCTCGTTTGAAACAACAGATCTTGATCATTTTAAATCTTTCAACGATAAAGGTGTTCCACTGATTTTCTTCGACCGGGTGGAGCAGGATGGCAACAACACTGTTGTGGTAATTGACAACCGTAAATGCGGCTACCAGGCCACAGCACATTTGATAGAACAAGGTTGCAAAAGGATTGCGCACATCACTTCACCCCTGAAGAGAAACGTGTATTCGCTTCGCTACAAAGGCTATCAGGACGCACTTTTCGATAACGGATTACCGTTAGACGAGAACCTGCTTTTCATTCAGGACCTTACAGAAGAAGCTTCGATTGACTCCGCGTTGAAAATTTTAAAAATGGATCCGTTGCCCGACGGAATTTTCATTACTAACGATTTTGTTGCCGCGGTTGTAATGCGAACTTTAAGAGCAAACGGCATCCGTGTTCCGGAAGACGTGGCGATCGTGGGTTTTAACAACGATTCTATTGCACACCTGATAGAGCCGTCGCTAACCACCATTAATTATCCCGGATTTGAAATTGGGGAGATTGCTGCCAGGAATCTGATCAATCATTTGCAAGGGCTGACGAACATTCAACATACCAATACTATTATAGTTCGGTCCGACTTAATTATCCGGAAGTCTTCCCTTAAGAAAGGAGGCTAGTTTTTTGGCTGCTATATGAAAAGGCTGCTGTTTTTTTCTTTTATCTTTCTGTCCTTCTGTTCACAAGCGGAAGATGGTTACCGATTGTGGCTTCGCTACGAAAAAATTGACGATGCAGCCCTCCTCCAACAATATAGAACTGCAATTTCCTCCTTCTATGTGGAAGGTTCATCGCCCACTTTAGCTATTGTGAAGTCCGAGTTGCAGCTAGGTCTCAACGGTTTACTGGGAAAAGAAGTACCCCTCGCTTTATCCGGTGGCGCTGCTTCGATTGTTTTGCAAAAAAAATCAACTGGAAGCAATGATCTTAGGTTATTGGGTAGCGAAGGCTTTAAAATAGTCAGTTCGTCTAAAAAAATAGTAATAACTGCTAACACGGACGGTGGTTTGCTGTACGGCGCTTTCCATTTTTTAAGAGTGCTTCAAACGCATCAAACGATTCGAAACCTAAATGTTGTCAGCGTCCCGAGAATTCAAAACAGGGTCTTAAATCATTGGGACAATCTCAACAGAACAGTTGAACGCGGCTACGCCGGTGCTTCCATTTGGAACTGGCACACACTTCCGGCCTATATTGATCAACGTTATATTGACTACGCACGAGCGAATGCTTCCATTGGCATAAACGGAACTGTCCTCACGAATGTGAATGCAAATGCACTGGTGCTCACGGAGCCATATTTAGAGAAAGTCAAAGCACTCGCTGATGTTTTTCGTCCATACGGAATTAAGGTTTATCTCACGGCACGGTTTAGCGCTCCCATAGAGATCGACAGCTTAAAAACGGCTGATCCGCTGAACGATGAAGTTCGAAAATGGTGGAAGCAAAAAGTGGATGAAATCTATAAACTAGTACCCGACTTCGGCGGCTTTTTAGTAAAGGCTAACAGTGAAGGACAACCGGGGCCGCAGATCTACGGACGAACGCATGCAGAAGGGGCTAACATGCTGGCAGATGCCGTAGCTCCGTACAAGGGAATTATAATGTGGCGTGCATTTGTGTACGACGTGCGTGTGCAGAAACCACAGGAAAGTTTTGATTCTTCAAAGGCAGGCGCCACGGCTACCGACATTGCATCTGCAGATCGTTTCAAACAAGCGTATAATGAATTCCATCAACTCGATGGAAAGTTTCGCCAAAACGTTTTGATTCAGGTAAAAAACGGACCCATCGATTTTCAGCCCCGAGAACCTTTTTCTCCGCTACTTGGTGCAATGCCAAACACTCCATTGATGGCGGAGTTTCAGCTGACGCAGGAATATTTGGGACAAGGAACGCACCTGGTGTATGAAGCTCCGCTTTTTAAAGAAGTGTTAGACGCCGACACATACGCAGATGGAGAGGGTTCAACAGTAGCAAAGGTGATTGACGGCAGCTTACATCATTATTCAACAACGGGAATAGCAGGCGTCTCCAACATTGGCAACGAGAGAAATTGGACATCCCATCCTTTCGGACAATCGAACTGGTACGCGTTTGGGCGCCTTGCGTGGGATCACAATTTATCTTCTTCTCTAATTGCTGATGAATGGATTCGTCAAACACTTAGCAACGACCAAAAGGTTGTGTACACTGTAAAAAAAATCATGCTCGCATCAAGAGAAGCAGTTGTGAATTATATGACGCCGCTCGGCTTGCATCACATAATGGCAACAGGACATCATTATGGTCCCGGTCCGTGGGTTAGCGACCTTGGTAGAGCCGACTGGAACCCCGTTTATTATCATCGTGCAGATGCTTACGGAATTGGCTTTGACAGAACATCAAGAGGCAGTAATGCATTAGCACAATATGCGCAGAAAGTGCAGCAACAATGGAGCGATTCCAACACGATTGATGAAAAATATTTGTTGTGGTTTCACCATGTTTCGTGGAACCACAAGATGCGTTCGGGAAAAACTTTGTGGGAGGAATTGTGTGCGAAGTATCAGTCAGGCGTTGACACCGTTCGGTGGATGCAAACCCAATGGAACTGGCTGCGAGGCTTAATTGATGAAGGAAGGTTTCAGCAAGTTAAGATGTTGTTGAACATACAGGAAAACGAAGCAGTTTGGTGGAAAAATGCATGCCTGTTGTATTTCCAGACTTTTTCAAAGATGGCTTTTCCGAGTGGTGTTGAAATGCCGAAACATACACTTGAGTATTACATGAACTTAAAATTTCCTTATGCACCCGGAAATGGAGGAAATATGTAGTTCCCCAACCCGATGCAAAAAATCGAAGGAAAGTGGACAATAATGAATGAGCAAAATACAAATCAGTCTGTGAACCAAAACTTCGCCTCCCGAGTTGAGCGACAAATAGCAATTGTAACCGGAGGCGGCTCAGGGATTGGGTTTGCCATTGCAGAAAAATTCGTTGAAAGGAATATTTACACAATCATTGTTGGGCGTGATGAACAAAAACTTGCTGCAGCAAAAGAAAAACTGGGCAATTTCTGTGAGCTATATGTTTGTGATCTCACCAACCTTAACTCAGTTCCGCAGTTGGTTGACACGATTGTTGAAAAACACGGCAAAATCGATATTCTGGTAAACAATGCCGGCATCAACATGAAAAAGGAATTTGTGCAAGTGACTGACGAAGACTTCATGCAGATTATTCGAACAAATGTTTTGTCTGTTTTTGCGCTGTCGAGAGAAGTGGTCAAGTGCATGCTTCATAAGAAAACCTGCGGATCGATCATCAACATCAGTTCAATGGCATCGCAATATGGCATTCCAAAAGTGATTGCATATACAGCATCAAAATCTTCCATTGAAGGGATGACGAGAGCGATGGCGACCGAGCTGTCACCAAACGGTATTCGCGTCAACTGCATCGCACCAGGTTTTATTGCCACGGACATGTCAGCAAGGGCTTTAAACAACGATCCGGAACGCAAAGCGAAAGCTTTGGGAAGAACGCCAATGGGTAAATTGGGGCAGCCGTCTGATATCGGTGACGCCGCGTTGTTTCTTGCATCCGCCGCTGCAAAATATATTACCGGTGTTGTGCTGCCCGTGGACGGTGGCAACTCTATTGGCTTTTAAGTATTCGGATAAAGACGTGATCACTAACCGTAAACAATAAAAAAATTGATCCATGATAAAGAGTTTAAGCGTTTTCCTCCTCTCTTGCTTTGCGCTGCTGTCATGCTCCAGCTCAAGACAAACAACTACTTCTAATGTTCCTTCGCTAAAAGAAGTTTTCAAAAATGACTTCGCCATCGGCGCTGCCTTAGATTCTGTTCAGATTGAACAGGGTGATGCACAGGCTGACGCACTAATACGTCAACAATTCAATGCTGTTACCCCCGAGAACATCATGAAGGCTGAAGTCATTCATCCGGGTTGGAACCGTTACGACTTCAATATGGCGGACAAACTGGTGGCTTATGCGAAAAAAAATAATTTGATAGTAAATGCCCACACTTTGATTTGGCACAGCCAATTGCCGGCATTTATGCGCCACATGACCGATCCAGATTCCGTGCGGCAATATTTTACGAATCACATCAACACTGTTGCCGGTCGCTACGATGGCCAAGTTTATTCGTGGGATGTTGTGAATGAAGCTTTGAACGAAGATGGCACAATGCGTAAGTCAATTTTCCTGGATAAACTGGGTGACGATTATGTAGTGGAAGCGTTTCGCCTCGCACAAAAAGCTGCACCAAACACCCGACTTTATTACAATGATTACAACATTGAAGAACCTGCAAAAAGAGCAGGAGCCATTCGTTTGATCAAACAAATTCAGGCCGCAGGTGTTCGTATTGATGGAGTGGGCATTCAGGGACACTGGCGTGCATACAACGTACCGCTTGAATGGATTGAAGAAAGCATAAAGGAATTTTCTGCTTTGGGTGTAGAAGTCATGTTCACTGAGCTGGATTTAGGTGTGCTGCAGCATCCCCGCGAAGTGACAGGCGCAGATGTAAATCAAACAGCAGCTTTCAATGAAAAAATGAATCCTTATGAAAATGGATTGCCGGATTCGATGCAGCAAAAACTTTCAAACAATTACGAAGCATTATTTAAACTGTTTTTGAAATACAAAGACCAGGTGAGTCGGGT
>JAEZJD010000229.1 GCA_023436425.1 Bacteroidota bacterium
CTGCAGTACTTGGCCCTAAATGGAGTTTTGATCTTTTCGTTACCGGCAAACGCATGGTCGTAGTAATCAGCAACAGACCTTCTTGCGTTTATGTAGTCGTCAAGATATTTCAGCTTCACTTGTAAAATCGCCGCCTGCAGCGTATCCAACCGGCTGTTGCACCCAACTACATCGTGATAATATCTTTTGCTCTGCCCGTGATTGGCGATCATTTTTATTTTTCCAGCGAGTGCATCGTCATTTGTCATGATTGCACCACCGTCGCCATATCCGCCTAAATTTTTTGATGGAAAAAATGAAGTAGTTCCAATCGTGCCAATGGCACCGGTTTTCTTGCTGCTGCCATCCGAGAAATAAAAATCACAACCAATCGCCTGGGCATTATCCTCTATTACTGCTAATCCACGATCGTTGGCAATTTTCATGATCTGTTCCATATTAGCTGCCTGACCATAGAGATGCACAGGAACAATCGCTTTCGTTTTTGATGTTATTGCTTTTTCAAGCGCTGCAACATCAATACAAAATGTTTTTGGATCTACCTCCACAAAAACAGGAGTGAGTTTTAAAAGAGCTATTACCTCCGTGGTCGCAATGTAAGTAAATGAAGGCGTGATTACCTCATCACCCGGCTGCAGATCAAGCGCCATCATCGCGATTTGCAACGCATCAGTTCCATTTGCACAAGGAACAACATGCTTTGCCTCATTGTACTTTGCCAATTCTGTTGCAAAACTTTGAACCTGAGGACCATTAATGAATGCGGTGCTATCAAGAACATTTAAAACAGCGCTGTCAATTTCAGATTTAATCTTTTGGTACTGCTGCTTTAAGTCCACCATCTGTATCGGACGCATGTATGTTGTTTGGCTTCTTCAAAGTCCACCTGCCGGGCTGAAGAAATTTAATTTTTTAATTGTGAATTGCTAAGGCAGGATGGCAAAAATAGGAAATATGTTTGCTCCGTCGCAGCTTACATTTGCGTGCTTCCATGCTTTTCCTCTACAACATATTTATCAACGCATATGTTGCTGCAATAAAGCTTTCTTCTTTCACCAACAAGAAAGCAGCAAAGTGGATTAGTGGGCGAAAAAATCTTTTTGAAAAGTTACAGAAACAAATTACTGCCGGTGATAAGATTATTTGGTTTCATTGTTCGTCGGCAGGTGAACTCGAGCAGGGATTGCCGGTTGTTGAAAGGTTAAACGCTTCTTACCCAAACTATAAAATATTAATTACGTTTTTCTCTCCGTCCGGGATGGAAGCGGCAGCAAAGCATAAAGACAAATACCTGTTGTCTTACATTCCTGCTGACACAAAACAGAATGCAAAACGATTTATGCAAATTGTGCAACCGCAACTTGCCATCTTTGTTAAGTATGAATTTTGGTATCATCATTTACACGCGGCTGCGTTCAGGCATGTTCCCGTTTTGTTGATTTCAGCAGTATTTCGCGATGACCAACTTTTCTTTAAGCGATACGGGAATTTTTACAAGCAAATTCTTTTTCTGTTCCGCCACATTTTTGTTCAGGATCCTATTTCGCTGCGGCTGTTGCAACACCACTCCATTGATCATTGCAGTGTGGGGGGCGATACCCGATTTGACCGTGTTTTGCAAAATGCAAAATCGTTTTCCCGATTACCGCTGATAGAACAGTTCATACAAAATAAACAAGTAATTGTTGCAGGAAGCACCTGGGCTGACGACGAAAAACTTTTAGCCGCACTTCTGAAAAACGCTCCTGATCTTAAATTAATCATCGCTCCACATGAGACTGACGAATCGCACCTCGTTGCATTGGAAAAGCTTTTCGGAGAAGCGGTTCGGCTGTCGCATAGCATTGAGTTAAACAACATCTCACGCAAAATTTTAATCGTTGATTCCGTTGGGATTCTTTCCAGGCTTTATCGGTATGCAACTATTGCGTATGTCGGCGGTGGATTTACGAAAGATGGAATTCACAACACCTTGGAGGCGGCTGTTTATGGTAAGCCAATTTTGTTTGGACCTAATTACAAAAAGTACAGAGAAGCAGTGGATCTAATTGAGGCAGGAGGAGCGTTCAGCATAGCCAACGCAGTAGACTTGACAAAAAATGTTCAAAATCTTTTGACTAATCCTGATGCGTTGATGAAAGCCTCATCCGCATCGAAAAAATACGGGTTAGACAACGCAGGCGCAACAGAAAACGTTTTCAATTTTATTCAGGAAAAGCGTCTTCTCACCAATTGATAGAAATGTTGTACTGAAGGATTGGTCTCATTCCAACCAAGCTTGTATTTCAGTTCTCTTGAAATCCAGTACTCCGCTTCGGAGTAGATTCCAAAGCCGTTGATGGTCTTGATGCTTCTTTCGTACATCGCTTCATCGCCGCGGAAGAGTTCCCTAATCAGTGTGAAGCGATCATTAATCCCAATTGCTTTGCGCAAATCTTTTATTGGTGCCCCTGTAAGCACATGTGCCAGCTCAGTTTTTTCCTCCTTCAAACGGTCGTTTAAAGATTCTTTTTCCGCAGACAACATTTCGTGTAGTTCTCTTGGTGGCTTCAGCTCGTAAATCTCTTTCTTCTCTTCCTTTTTCGCGGTGTATTGACTTAGCGTAGGCG
>JAEZJD010000072.1 GCA_023436425.1 Bacteroidota bacterium
AGATTCTCGTAGCGGGAGTGGACAAAAGTGCAGCTATCATGAGGTGGCGAGGCACCAAATACGGCATTGAAGCGGCAAAAGCTGGACACGAAGTGGTGATGAGCCCATCGACGTATGCATACCTGGACTACATGCAGGGAGACCCGGTGATTGAGCCGAGGGTTTATGCTTCTTTGCGATTAAACAAAACCTATGAATTTGACCCACTGCCCGAAGGTGTAAATCCAACTTACATCAAAGGAGGACAGGCAAATCTTTGGTCGGAGCAGATATACAACATGCGCATTTTGCAATATATGCTTTGGCCCCGCGGCTTTGCTATTGCAGAATCGGTTTGGTCACCAAAAGAAAAAAAAGACTGGAATCATTTTGTGGATAAGGTAGAAAATCATTTTCAGCGGTTGGATGTCTCGGAAACAAAATATTCGACAGCATTGTATGAGCCAATCTTTAATGTTAAAAGAACTGATGATAACCAGCTGCAAATCGAGCTATCGACCGAAGCACCCGCTGTCGATATTTATTACAGTTTCGACAATCATTTTCCCGACCGATTTTATCCCAAATACGCGGTTCCGCTGATGGCACCGAAAGATGCTGTGATGCTGCGTGTAGTCACCTACAAAGGCAAAGAACAGGTGGGACGTTTTGTGTCAATGCCCATTGAAGAATTGCAGAAGAGAGCGGGAATGAAAAAATAGTTTACGATGTTGTCATTGACTTTTCAGGAGCGAAAGCAATCCAGCTGCCAACGGTTGCGCATCAAGCTTTATATTTCTAAAGCCCAAGAATTGAACTCTCTTTCTGCTCTTCTGCGGTAACTGTTTCATTCAGGTGAATGACCTGCACGCCGCCTGATTCGTTCACGAGGTAAACCTTCAGGTGAAGATTGTTGGTAGTAAAATATTCTTTTACTTTTTCCAGAATCTCACGGTATTGCTCAAGATCGGGCAGGCACAGGCTGGGGCTTTTGTCATCTGCGTAATGGCGGACAAAAAAACTGATTGGCGAAAACAACAAATCTGAAATCCAGTTCATTGCATCCGTCAACAGCTTTAATCTTTTAGAGCTTTCCGTTTCCTTCAACGACTCTTCGGATTCGATAGTCCCCTTAATTTCAATTACCTCTTTTGTGAACATGCGTGTAGCTACAACCACTTCATCACAATTAGAATTCTTTTCCTCCTGCTCTTCGGAAATGCCGTAGCCGTTTTCGATTAAGTAAGCTTTTAGAGAATGAGATATATGGGAAGTGGAGTACCACCGGGTGGTTAGATTGGTTGCTTTCATACAAGATTCGAATTAACGAAATTTCTCTATCTTCTATTTCGATTTTTGTGCACATCTTCAACTTTAATTTTTTCTTAGCGGAAGTGTGTACCTGAAAAAATTTTTATGGCAGAAATAGACGTTGTCAGCGACATATTGCAAGGAGCAATGAAGGCATTTCCTTCCTCAGAATTTATTCAAAGCCTATCGCATCAGTACCTGGTGAGAGGATGGCTGACGAAGAAGCAATTACAAGGACTGCATCACAAAGCAGCAAAGGCAAGGGACATTAATCCGGGAAAGCTGGCGACGCTAGAAGCGATGATTGCAAGAATGCCCACACGTACAAAATCGGATAAGCCTGCAACCGCAGCCATCATTGAAAAAGATGAGAAAATGCAAACGATATTAGACGAAATTTTGACTAAGTATCCTGCACACAAGCGCGTGCTTTTTTTTAAATCAAAACTGGAACATAATGAGGATTTATCGGCTTCGGAAAAAGCAGAAGCCGAACGGTTTCACAAACTCTTGCTGAAACAATGAGAACGGTACAATTTTTTAATTAGATCTTCTATGAGTCAGGCGTTTGTAAAAGAAAGCGATGAACAATGGTTGCACGAAATTCCCCCTACACTGAATGCATTAATCGTTTTTCTTACGAGAGAAAACAACGGCATCAGAGTGTATGAAAAGCGAACTTTTGTTGACCAGAAAACAGGACGCGAAGCGCACGAAATGAGCAATGGCTTTTCCTATGCAAAAGACGATGAAGGAAGATGGATGATGCTTTAGATACGGCAGCTTTCATTTTGGCACATCCGTATTTGTCGTCATTTGCTTGCACTTTTCCGCACCAGTTCGTTATTATTTGGGTCGCATTAGCCTCTTGTGAATGTTGCGCAGCAATTCCGTAACTTATATCTCCAAAACACAATCATGAAACTTCTGCTTCTGTGGGCTTTCGGCTTTGGTGTTTGCATATGCGCCAAATCGCAAAACGCTAACAACGAATTGACGGACAAGCGTTTTGAAGAACTTGCCGCTTTCATAGCAATTCCTTCCATTTCTTCTATTCCCGCTCATGGTGCTGATGTGCAAAAAGCCGCGGAATGGCTTGTGAGAAAACTTCGTGCTATTGGAATGACCACGGCTGAAGCCGTGCCTACCGGAGGGCACCCTGTTGTTTTCGCCTCGTGGAATAAAGCGGCTGGTAAACCGACAGTATTAATTTATGGGCATTACGACGTACAACCTGTTGATGAACGGCAATGGAGTTCCAATCCGTTCAAAGCTGTTCAGCAAAATGGGCGAATTTACGGGAGAGGCGCTGCCGACGATAAGGGCGGCTTGATGATACCGATTTGGCTCATTGAAGACCTTCTAAGAGAGAATGGTGCGTTGCCGGTCAATGTCGTTTTTGCGTTTGATGGAGAAGAGGAAATGGGTAGTCCTCATTTCAGACAGTTTGTTGAACAATATAAGTCTCGTCTACGTGCTGATTTTGCCTACAATGCCGATGGTGCGCAGTTCAATGATTCGGTTCCTTCTATTTGGATGGGCTTGCGTGGAAATGCCGCGTTAGAGGTGATAGTGCAAACAGCTAAAACAGATGCACATTCTGGTCTGTACGGCGGCAAAACCCCGAATGCCTCTAAAGCAGCTGCGCAAATCATTTCATCTCTTTATACACCGAATGGAAAAGTGGCAGTCGAGGGTTTTTATACTGCAGTGCAGCAATTAACAAGAGAAGAAAAAGAAAGATTGCTCAAGATCCCGTACGATGTACGCAAAGACATGAAAGACCTGGGAACCACTGCAGAAGTGGGGGAAGAGGGTTATACATCGCTTGAACGTCTGTGGTATCGTCCAACAATTGAAATCACCGGCATGTGGAGCGGCTACACCGCTGCAGAAGGCTTTGCCAACATCATCCCCGCCACCGCTCATATACGACTCAATTGCCGCCTTGTACCTAATCAGGATGGCAAGGAAATTATCAACGCTGTTAAAAAACACATTGATAAAAATTGCCCGCAGGGGGCCTCGGTCACCTACAAAGAATTTGATAACTATGCCGCTCCGCTTAAATTTCCAGCAACGGGAAGTGCATTCGAATTTGCACATGATGCGCTCCTCCAAATTTATGGTCGGGAACCATTATTAACTGCTGTAGGTGGAAGTATCGCCGCCATGACACACATCAAAGACGTGCTGGGGCTGTACACTTACTCTTTTGGGTTCCAACAAACCGACGAAAACTTTCACGCTGCTAATGAATTTATCCGGATAAGTGATATCGAAAAAGGCGAAAGAGCGTATCGTGCTTTGTTGCAAAGCATTGCGAAAGTGAAGCTTTGACACCGTTTGTCGTATATCGCCTGCTTTGAACAATTCGTTTTCGAACGATTTAAATTCTGTCAGCCGCACGATCAGTCGTCCTCCTCCAGGATGAAAATTTCCTCAACATGCTTGCCGAACAGCCTGGCAATTTTTAACGCCAAAAGAGTAGATGGTACATATTTGTTAGTTTCCATTGCATTTATCGTTTGCCTGCTGACAGATACTTTCCTCGCAAGTTCTTCTTGTGTCAGGTCATTAATCGCCCGGTGAACTTTAATTGTATTTTTCATCTGACACGGTTTTGGCGTTGCGGTACAAAACATAATTGAACCTTGCAATAAAAAATATCAGAACTGTGAACATGTTATAGACCATCACGTTCAAAAATGCTGTTCCATAAATAAATACAAAGGCAACGAGTAATAAAACATAATTAACAAGAACAGCCCACAGGAGTGAAGACTGACGGAGATTTGAAATAAATTCATCTTCATACTTTTCTTTCGAGAATGCAACTAGCAAAGCCCCTATCAGAAACAGAACACCAACCAACGTGTTCACGATGTTAGTATCAATAAATGTTAGGAAGTGAGACTTTCCAAAAATTTCCGAGTGATACAGTGCAAAGACTTTGGCGTTCAATTGAAGAGTATCAAAGCCGCTTACGATCAAAGCGGCACCGACGATCGAGGCTGGGACAAGGATAATCCAACCAATTTTTTTCACCTTATTTGGTAAAAGCAAAGATTGTGTCATAAGAAATAGTTTTTGCAAATGTATAGAAAACATTACAAATTGTAAAGTTTATTTTACTTTTTGGAAAAACTATATGACAATTTCGGCCAAAGACTCGCTTTACGTCAGCGGTTGATTTGAGTCCGCATAAATTTGTCGCGTCTGCTGCTTCAATCCTGAAATGATTATTAAAATCGATTATTGCATCAGCAGCTCCCTTTCGTGCGGTTAAAAAAGCTTGTCATAAAATCAATTCACCGCCAGTCGAAAGCCTTCAAAACTTTTGTTTTTGAAAATGGTCACGGCATTTCATATAAAGCCGGACAATATCTCACATTTATTCACCAGACACCGTTTGAAGAAATCAGGCGGTCTTATTCCATAATTTCATCACCTGCACTTGACGAGCCATTGGCAATCGGTGTACAGCGCATTCCGAACGGTGCTCTGTCCAGGGCATTAATTGACCGTGGAAAGCCCGGAGATGCATTGCTGTGCACTGGTGCCGGCGGATTCTTCACCCTACCGGACGACCCACATCAATACCGCCAGCTTTTGTTTTTTGCAGCAGGCAGCGGCATTACTCCCATCTTCTCTCTAATTAAAACCGCAATCTCCGAGTACAGGCATTTACACCTCGTTCTTGTTTATAGCAGCAGGTCGTCAAACGAAATTTATTTCCAAAAGGAATTGGATGAACTGCGACTCAGATTTCCAACAAGGTTATCGATTATATACTTCACTAGTGATTCGACCGATTTAAAAAAAGCAAGACTCACGAGAGAACTCGCGTCGCAAATCGTGCAGGAACAGGTGGCAGATTTACAAAAAGCATTTTATTACCTGTGCGGACCCGAGTTGTACATGCACATGTGCACTTTCGCCCTGCAGGAAATGGGCGTTGCGCCTTCGCAAATGAAACGGGAAAATTTTGCAGCGGCAAAAAAGAAGCGAATCGAGGCGGTGCCGCCGGATGTTGAACCCCACTGTGTCTCCATTACAACAAACGGGAAAACAGAAACGTTTGGTGTAAAGTACCCCGATACCATTCTGCAAGCGGCAAAAAGGCAAGGCATCAATTTGCCATACAGTTGCGAGGTGGGCAAATGCGGAAGCTGCGCTGCAACCTGTGTGACGGGAAAAGTGTGGATGTCGTACAATGAAGTGTTGACGGAAAAAGAACTGGCTGAGGGTTTGGTGCTCACGTGTACAGGATTTCCAATCAGCGGTGACGTAGTGCTGCACGTGAGCTAAATTTTGAAACTCAGATTTATGCTACTGAATCATTTTATTTCTGATGATGTCCATTAAATCCTGTTTATAGCTTTCGCCAATAAGTACTTCGCCCTTTACATCTTTCAGCCGAACAAGATTTCCTTCGATGCCGGTGATTTTGTTTATGGGAATAATAAATGATTTGTGAACACGAATAAACTGCTTTGCGGGAAGTCGCTCTTCCAAATCTTTCATACTGGTGTACACTAAAGTTTTTTGTGCGCCGCAATGAATTGCCACATAGTTCTTCATTCCTTCAATGTAGTCGATGTCGAAAAGATTAATCTTCAACAGTTTTCCCTTTGATTCAGTCTTCACAAAAATGTAATCGTCTTCCGTACGTACTGCAGGTGGCTCCTGTGGTGCATCTGCGGGTTTAATGAGATTAGATGCTTTTTGCACTGCAGCCAAAAAACGTGGAAAGCGAATCGGTTTCATCAGGTAGTCAACTACATCCAGCTCATAACCTTCCAACGCAAATTCGCTGTAAGCGGTTGTGAGAATAACTTTTGCTTTGTTGCCGATAGCCCGTATAAAATCCATACCTGTGAGTTCGGGCATTTGAATATCGAGAAAAATGAGATCTACAGGTTGGGAGGAGACGATCTGTAATGCATCGATCGGATTTGTTGCAGTGGCGAGTAGATTCAGATGAGGAGTTTGCTTTACGTAGTGTTCAATAATATCGACCGCATGCTGCTCGTCATCAACAATGATGCAATTGATCATAACTTTTCAATGATTAATTCAGTGGTGTAAAATTCACCATCATCTTTTACATTGAATTGATAATTTTTTCCGTAGGCCAGCTCCAGCCTTTTTTTAATATTTTGCAGACCGATGCCGGTAGATAGTTCTTTGGGACCTGATTTCTTTTTATTGCGGCAATAGAAGTACAGTTTTCTTTTTTCTCTGTTTGTAATCGTCTGATCATGCGTCGCCGGTGTCGCTGCAATGTTGTTTTCGGAAAGGATTTTGACTTTGATTTCGATAGGATTTGCGGTGCTTTTTAAATCACCA
>JAEZJD010000193.1 GCA_023436425.1 Bacteroidota bacterium
GATGAGAGCGGACCCATTTATGTGCTTGAAAAAGATCGCATCAGCAAAATCGAATATCAAAACGGCAGGGTTGAGCGATTTACCGTTGATTGGAAAGATCCCGAACAATACGAAGGTCAATTGACAAAGGCGATCAAAGTAGATTTCTTTGGTCCGCTGCTTGGCTACTCGCAGTTCACGTTTGAAAAAAGCACCGGCGTAGGAAGATCGTATGAACTCACACTAGGAATTATTGGTGCAGGAAAAAATCAGACGCTGGAATATTACGACAATACCTTGCGCACTGCCAAAAGAAATCAGTTCGGCATCGGTGTGGCTGCAGGGTATAAGTTCAACAAACTTCCTGATTTTCTTTTTGCGAGAACCCGCTTTACTCACGTAATGCAAGGCGCTTATGCAAAGCCTGTTGTATACGCAGGCAACTACAGCGAAAATGTTCTTGCGTACAAAGGCAACAATCAGATTTTTGTGGAAAGAAGAAATGTGACGTTTGGTGCGCTGCAGATAGAACTTGGCAAGCAGTGGGTGTTTGGCGAGAAATTTTTATTAGACACTTACTGGGGCTTTGGTTATGGGTTCGATAATAAAAAAGGCGACAATTATGCTTACGAAGATGACCTTAGTGCCTACAATTATATGAATGCACGGCTGGGGAGAAGCCCCGGATTCTCGAATACTTTTGGGTTGAAAGTGGGACTGCTAATCAATTAAAATCTTCATCTTCCAAATCGTCGTACGATGCGGAAGATTGAATATTCAGCATGCTTCCCATCAGATCCTTGAACTCGACCGATGTCTCCATAATTCTTTTGCTGATGAGAGAATAGGATGCAAGTCCGTGCAAGACAAATTCCATCAATAGCGCAGACTCTTTTTCATTGGCGTTAGGAAAATGTTTTTTCACTAACGGCTGAAGACCGTCCACTTTATACAAAAGATTGATTTTGTCCCTGTCAGAAGTTGAGAAGAAAACATTTAGGTGGTTGCCTTTATCAAACCAGCTTAAGATTGAGCGATAAGGATTGTCAACAGGTTGTGGAGCTTCACCTTTCTTCGGAGATCTTTTTTTAAGCGTATCAGGGTTTGGAAAGTACTGCACGAATTGAGAACGCATCGCTTTTTCAACGAGATTCATCGCCACCTGGTAAGGACCTTCCTGCTCGCCCTCATACACCAATTCTATTTTGCCTGTTATTGAGGGAATAATGCCAACCAAATCACTGATCCACACGTGTGTGTTTTTTTCTTTGTTGATGATAGCACGCCGCTCCGCTGCACTCACTGCATTTTCGAACGCCGAAATGGTAAGTCGTGCACTCACGCCGCTTTTTTTATCTACAAACTCACTCGTTCTTGCTTCGAAAGCTACTTGTTCTATGAGCCGCTTAACCAGATCACTCACGGAAACTTTTTTCTGCTGCTCGTCTGCAATGTCAGCTTCCTGCTCTGTAATCGCTAATGCATTTTCCAGCGACTTTGGATAGTGGGTGAGGATCTGGCTTTCAATTCTGTCTTTGAGTGGCGTAACAATGGAACCGCGGTTTGTGTAATCTTCCGGATTAGCAGTAAACACAAACAAAATATCAAGCGGCAATCGCAACTTAAAGCCGCGAATTTGCACATCGCCTTCCTCCAGAATATTAAACAATGCTACCTGAATTCTAGCCTGCAAATCGGGCAGTTCATTTATTACAAAAATGCTGCGATTGCTCTTCGGAATGATGCCGTAATGAATCACTCTTTCATCTGCAAAACTCAGGCGAAGATTTGCCGCTTTAATAGGATCAATGTCGCCAATTAAATCGGCAACACTCACGTCCGGAGTAGCAAGCTTTTCGCCATAGCGATTGCTTCTGTGCACCCACGCAACCGGCGTATCGTCGCCCTTTTCGTTGATTAAGTCTTTTGCAAACTTTGATATTGGCTTCAGCGGATCATCGTTAATGTCGCTGCCGGCGATAATGGGAATGTACTCATCGAGCAGCTCTGTCATCTGCCTCGCCATTCTTGTTTTTGCCTGTCCGCGAAGACCAAGAAAAAGAATATTATGCTTACTGAGCAAAGCTCTTTCCACGTCAGGAATCACGCTGTCCTCATAACCTACAATTCCGTGAAAACTCTCTTCCTTTCGTTCCAGTTTTTTGATCAGGTTTGCACGTATCTCTTCCCTGATTGACTTAGGCTTATACCCTGATTCTTTTAATTCTAATAATGTATTTATGTGTTTGATGTCCATTTTGGAACCGTGATTTGGGTGGATTTTAGTGATTTGCTGGAAATGGATTAGGCACAAATTTGTTGTTTTCCAGCCGTTTAAATTGAAGACTTATACTACCAAAGTTGATAAGTAATCCCACCTGAATGTTGTAAGCTTCTAAATAATTTTTTGCTTGTGCAAGATGTACATTTTCTAACTGAGTAATTGCTTTTATTTCTACCATTATTTTCTCTTCAACGAAAAAATCAACTCTTCTTTCTCCAATTTTCCTGCTCTTGTAATAGATAGGCATTTCATACTCTCTCTTAAACTTAACTCCTGTATCTTCTAATTCAATTTCCAGTGCCCTTTGATAAATCACTTCCTGAAATCCATTTCCAAGAGCAGAATGTACTCTCATAGAAGCACCAATGATCTTTTCCGTAATGTCTTTGTACTTGTACTCAGTCATACATCTTGAATGAAGTAATAGCAAGCGTTCGTATTTCTTCAAAAATCCTTTTAATCTCCCCAAATCATGGTTCAGAAAACTGTCTTTCTTCTTCCACTTTCGAAATCTCTAAAGATAAATGCTCCCAATTTATCGAGACTGGCAAAAAAAGCTTTCCCATTATTTGTCTCAGTAAACTCTTGCACAAACCGCTGAAGATATGGATCGGTAGCAATCATGAATGTTGTAATTGGAATTTTTAGCTTCTTGCATTGTGCAGCCAAATTCAAACACCTGCTCGTGACTTTCCGATCTAATCCGAAACTGTTTTTATAATACCGTCTGCCGATCTTCAAACAAGTTGGCTTTCCATCGGTGATCATGAAAATCTGTTTGTTTGGATTTTTTCTTCGGCGCAGAATGTCCATTGCAAGTTCCAGTCCTGCAACTGTGTTGGTGTGATAAGGCCCCACTTGCAAATACGGCAAATCTTTAATTTCAACCGGCCACGCATCATTGCCAAAGACTACAATATCGAGCGTGTCTTTTGGATACTTCGTTGTAATCAATTCACTCAACGCCATCGCCACCTTTTTTGCCGGAGTAATCCTGTCTTCGCCGTACAAAATCATGGAATGCGAAATGTCGATCATCAGCACAGTGGACGTTTGTGCTTTGAAATCAGTTTCCCTGATTTGCAAATCATCTTCCTGCATGGTAAATGCATCAAGACCGTGATTGATCTGCGCATTGCGAATGGACTCTGTAAAATCTATTTGTTCCAGCATGTCTCCAAACTGGAACGGACGTGAGTCTGGACTGATCTCGTCGCCAAGGCCAGGCTTAAATGTTTGGTGATCGCCATTTTTTGTTTTCTTAAGCTTGCCAAAGATTTCTTCCAGGCTTTTTTTTCTTATTCCCTGTTCAGTTTTAGGAGTGATCTTGATTTCTGCTTTTTGTTCGTCTTCTGTAATGTAACCTTTTTGTTTCAGGTCGTCAATGAAGTCGCCCATTCCGTATTCATCATCTGTGAGCTCGTATTTTTTGTCCAGTTCATTCAGCCATTGTAATGCTTCAGCAACGTCGCCGCTGGTATACGTGAGCAGTTGCATAAAAAGATCAAGCAATTGTTCAAACCTTGATTTGCTATTGCTATTTGGATCGTATTTGGAAAACCGAAACCCTCGCATGTTGTTTTTCGTAAATGGGTGAATCGTGAATCGTGAGTAGGGCAATGGTAAATAGTAAGAGTGAATTGCATTTTCACATTCACCTTTCACCTTTGACCCTACACCCAAGCTACAACAATTATACAGTTTTCATCTATTCACCTGTTAAAAGAAAAACCCCCACGTGTGTGAGGGTTTCAACGTTATCTCGTACCACTGTCTTTTTGTGGCAGTTCCGGCTGCACCACTTGTGGAGTAGTGTATCTTTTCTCCATATCGCCAATCAGCTGCAGGAATCGTTGACATTCGTTTTCATCATCAGCCAAAGGAGCGTAATAGTCGTACTTGTTATTCTTCAGATAGTTGTAGTAGTTTATTTGATCTTTCAAATCTTTGATCAGTGCTGCCTTCACTTTGTTTGCCAAAGCTGTGTGTCCGGTTTTATAAGCAGCTTCTAAATACAGCATTGATATTTGGTTGTGGCCTTCACGACCAGCCATAGCATACGGCAGGTCTTCAGGTATAATTAGTTGCTCCGATCTGGATAGCAGATTCACACCTTCCTGCTTGCGTCCTGCATCGGCCATATTTGCAGCAGCAAGGGCAAAAGTCTGGCGGATGGAAAGAAGGTGACGGCGATTCTCTTCGTCAAAATAAACGCCTTTGATGTTTGCACCGCCCGACCGGAATTTTGTTGTTAACAGCTCATAGGTTTTGTCGAGCGCCATAAACGTACCACGACCACTTTCTCCCCTTTCCGGCACCAATTGAAAAATCAATCCCTGTTGACGCAGGTAAGGTGCTAAGCCAATTTCAGAAGGTGTGCTGTAGGTTGATGTAAAACAGATTGGCCTTTTCCATGCATTGGCTGCAACCACATTCAGCATGGCCAGTTGATCCAAAGTGAAATAATCTTTTCCTTCGGGAACGTCTAACACCACCTGGGCAGTTGCCGTATCAGTTGCTGAAATAATACCGTTTTGTCTGGCAAGGTTTACATTAACAGGAACGCTCAGATGTTTTACTCTCGGGAACGAGGTCACTGCAGATTGCTTGTTACCACCACCGATTGTTCTCATTACATCCAGCAGATCGAAAACACCTTCTCTTGGTGCCTGAAGTTCTTCTACAGGTATATACGCCAGTCCTCGGATTTGATTCTCACTCCAAATCACATCAATGGGTGCACTTTGATTTACCTTGTATCGAAGCTGGTTTACATACCAATCAATTCCCAAAAGGCTGGTATTTATGATGCGAATGTCGGGTCGAACGCCTTCTACTTCCTGGGCATACCACAATGGATATGTGTCGTTGTCGCCAAAGGTGAAAAGAATGGCGTTTTGGGGACAGCTGTTTAAATAATTTCTTGCCATGTCCGGAGCAAGTGTTTTTTGGCTGCGGTCATGATCATTCCATTCTTCTGCACCCATAATTATCGGGGCAACAAGACAAAGAGCAGTGGCTACTATCGATGCATTTTGCAAGTTGTTTTTTGTTGACAGTCGCACAACAAAAGTGATGATAGCTGTTATGGCTGCGAAAAGTAAACCGCCGAGAACTGCAGCTATAACGGTGCTTCCGTTGGTGCTGTTTGCATCACTCATGATCATGATAACAAGGGTGGCAACACCACCGTATATGAGTGTATTTAAATAGGTTTGCCGGTCCTCCACTTCGCGGGCCATGCGCACAAAAGCAATTACGGCCAAACCAATCCAGATAGCAAATGCATAGAACGAACCTGCATACGCATAGTCTCGTTCGCGGGGCTGATTGCCCGGTTGATTGAGGTAAAGAACAATAGCGAGGCCCGTAAAGAAGAACAGCAAAAACGAAACAACCCAATCTCGTTTATTTTTGAAGAACTGGTAAACACAGCCTACGATTCCAAGTATGAAAGGCAGAAGAAGTAAGCTGTTATTTGCTTTGTTTTCTTTCAGGCTTTCCGGCATTTTCGATTGGTCGCCGAGCCGCATATTGTCTATAACCGAAATACCTGAAGTCCAGTTTCCGTCACGCCTGTTGCCGCTGCCCTGTATATCATTTTGTTTACCTGAAAAATTCCACATGAAATACCGCCAGTACATGAAGCCCATTTGATATGTAAGGAACCACTGAATGTTTTCGGCGTACGACGGAACTTTTACTGCGAGCGGTTGGCCCGGTTGCACTACCTGCCCTCTTCTAACCCGGAGTGCATAATCTTCCGGCAACTGGTATGTGTCGGGTTGCCCGTTCTGATCCTGAGTTTGAATAACACCTTCACTGGCGCCTGTAACAATACTGAGATTTCGTGCAGTTACGGCCGGAAGGTTTAACCATTGTATGTAATAATTCACATGGCTAGGATCGTTGGCATCCCATACACGTGGAAATAATTGAATGTCTTTGCTGTCGTACTCATAATCTGCGCTGGGGCTTTCGTAGGCAACATATTTGTCGTGTCCATCTTCGTCTTTTCCTTTTGAATACAACGTTTTCTTATCCTTAATGCCGACAGGCTGTGCAAGAAAATGCGGTCCGGACAACAATGGCTGCTCTCCGTACTGCTCTCTTCCCAGATAATACACAAGACTCATCGGATTGTCGACGTTGTTCATGTCAATCGACGGATTTGCATTCGAACGCTCCATCGTGGTGATGTAAGACGAATACCCGAGCATCATGAAAGCAAAGCACCAAAGACCTAAGCGAAGAAATGACCAGCCTCTGTTTCTTGCCCATCGCAAGCCAAGCCAGACGAGAACGCCAAGCAGTAAGAAGAAGAAAATAAAACCTGAGAAAAATGGCAGACCAAATGAGTTGACGAAGAGGATATCAAATTTACCTGCCAGTTTCACCGACAGTTGTATCACCACTACCTGCACTATTCCTGTAATAGCGCAGCCAATTATAAATGCCCAAATAGCACCCCACCGCGTGTAAGGATACCTTCGGAAATAGTAGATCATTACAATTGCCGGAATGGTCAATAACCCCAGAAGGTGAATGCCGATGGAAAGACCCATCATGAAGAAGATGAAAATGATCCACCTGTCTGCGCGGGTGCGCAAAAGAGCATTGTTTCCAGCTGCTTCGTCGGCATGCTCCCATTTAAGCATTGCCCAAAAAGCAATGGCAGTAAAAAATGATGAAAAAGCATACACTTCACCTTCGACAGCGCTGAACCAAAATGAGTCTGTAAATGTGTACGCCAATGCACCTACAACGCCTGCCCCCATAATGCTGTATATTTGTTGTGCATTCGGTTCTTCGCGCAAACCCACCATCAACTTGCGTGCGAAATGGGTGATCGTCCAAAAGAGAAATAAAATGGTAAAGCCGCTTGCCAGCGCATTCATGATGTTTACCGCTTTTGCAGCATTGGCAGGATTATCACCAAAAATGATAATGAACAACCGGCCAAGCAGCACGAACAACGGAGCTCCAGGAGGATGCGGCATTTGAATTTTATAAGCCGCTGCTATAAACTCCCCTGTATCCCAAAAGCTGCCGGATTTTTCAGTCGTCAGAATGTAAACTAAAGAAGCTATAGCGCAAATTATCCAACCTGTGATGTTGTTGACTTTTCTAAAATTCATAATGGGTGGCTTTAGTTGATGTTTTGGCAGGCAGCAAAAATAGGTGGCGCTAAATTAGAGGCAAAACAATGACGTAAATGTTAAAGAAGAAGTGAGTGGTCAGCCGGAATCGTCAGCCGCTAATCGTCAACGTTTCAAATGGCTATGTTGACGTGGGATCACCGTTTACCTGTCCGTTAACAAAATCTTCCGTTCTCCAACATATCACTTTAAGGTTGATGCTATATCTTTGCGACCCCCGTCAATGGGATATTGCCTGAAGAGGCTCCATAAGTGTTTCGCCGGTGCGAAAACGCCTCAAGGGTTCAACTAAAATAGTAATTACAATGCCGAAGGTAAAAACAAACTCCAGCGCCAAGAAGCGCTTTAAGGTGACCGGCACTGGAAAGATCACGCATCAAAAATCTTTCAAACGACACATCCTCACTAAAAAATCAAAAAAACGTAAGCGCAATCTGAGAAAAGACGGTATGGTAGCAAAAGCGAATCTCGATTTTGTAAAACGCCTTTTGAGGTTGAAATAAAAAGTACGAACCGTTACTTATCTACCTTAAACTTCAAACATTAACTTTAAACTTATTCAGATATGCCACGTTCCGTAAATGCGGTTGCTTCAAGAGCACGCAGAAAAAGAATACTAAAACAAGCCAAGGGCTTTTATGGCAAGCGGAAAAATGTTTATACCGTTGCCAAGAATATTGTAGAAAAAGGGATGACCTACAGCTATGTAGGCCGTAAATTAAAAAAGAGAGAGTACCGTCGTCTTTGGATTGCACGTATCAACGCAGCCGTTCGCGAAGAAGGGCTTACATACTCTCAGTTCATGGATGGATTAAATAAAAAAGGAATTGAGCTTGATAGAAAAGTTCTTGCTGATCTTGCCATGAACAGTCCTGAGACATTCAAGGGATTGATTGCACAAGTGAAGTAAAAAGCATTTCTTATTTTGTAAAGTGAGCCTCACGATTTGTGGGGCTTTTTTTATTGGTTGACAGATTCAACGAAATTTTTGAAGCTTTCATCGGGTTTATCTGTCCATCGGACTAATGTATTGTTCAATCAAGTGTTTCTGGAACAGTTTTTCGTTTTAGGCGGCGACTTAATAAATGATACAGTTGTATTAGAAGTTGACTACTGTCAAGAAATTGAAGTTGCAACTTTTACTTAGTAGAATTGCTTAACACCGAACCTATGATATAATATAATTTCACAAATTGATAACCTTGAAAAGCGAAATAGAAGATCCGTAATCCTGTGAAAAGCAAACACCATCTCTTCTATTTCCCGTTACAAGTTGTGATTCTCTAAACCGGTCTTAATTGTTTAAGCCCTGTGTAAGAAGTGTCCAATACCCATGAAAACTGTCAGTATTAAATAACAATAAACTTGGAAAAACCATGAGTCAACAACTAAAACGGGTATGGCTACCCATGATCTGTATCCTTACTCTTGCTATTGCCTGTAAAAAGCAGGAGGTATCCACCGAAACTAGTGTACCAACCGTGCAGGAAGTCCGCGGCACGGGCTGGATTCCAGATGAACCCTCCAAACTCAAAAATTTAAGAGTTCTGGTATCAAACGAATTTCTCTCTGCCAAGACCAACCCTAACAAAGGCAAGGGAGGAAACAGCGGCGGAACTACGACCACAACTTCCACGGATGCTACGCCGCCGACCATTACCATTACGAGCCCTGCGCCTGGAACTGTAGTTTCAGGCACCATCAACATTACCGTTTCGGCAACAGATAATGTCGGGGTAAAATCGGTCAGCTATTCAGTTGACGGAGCGGCCATTGGGAGCACCACCACTGCTCCATTTGGATACTCTTGGAATACCACAACCTTAGCTGATGGTGTTCACACGTTATTAGCTACGGCATTTGATGCTGCCGGCAATTCCAGTTATTACTCCATTGGGGTGACAAAAAATACAACCGTAGTGACACCACCGCCGCCATCGTCCTCTGGATTTTCACTGGTTATGCCTCCAGTTGGAAACCAGGGAAGTGAAGGCTCCTGTGTTTCCTTTGCTGTGGGTTATGCAGCAAGATCGCGGGAGTATTATAATAAGAGTGGTGCAGGCAGTTACAGCTATAGTTCCAATATTTTTAGTCCGGAGTATCTATACAACATGACCAAAGTTGCTTCAGATTGCGGTTCCGGCAGCGTGATTACTACCGCATTGGAGTACATCAAAGCAAACGGAATATGCACTTGGCAAACAATGCCATACACGTCGGGGGATTGTTCGCTTGTTCCAAACAGTTCTCAATTTTCGGAGGCTGCAAACTTTAAAATCTCAGGATATTCAGGGCTTTACAAATCGGACGTAGCAGGCATCAAGTCTATGCTCAACGCGGGTCACCCCGTGATCTTCGGAGCTAATATTGACAACAGTTTTTTAAGTGCAGGACCCGGTTTCATCTGGAAAAGCTATGCAACGAACCCGAGTGCTGGTCACGCAATGGTTATTTGTGGGTATGATGACAGTAAGAACGCCTGGAAAATCATGAATTCATGGGGAACAGGATGGGGTGATGCCGGTTACGGCTGGATTGATTACAACTTCTTTTCACAAACAGGGGGAAGTTGGGTATTTATCATTAATTAATGACAAACCATTGCTTCTCAAACATAAAGATGCCCCGAAATCGGGGCATCTTGTTTTTCCTGCATCAATTCCAATCTCAAACAAAACTTCCTGTCTTTGGTATACTCAGAAAGCTTAGTCTTTTACTCTAAGTAGCTTACCGGTAATCTGCTTTCCGCCTGATCTCAACACGTAGATGAGATTTTGTGCAGCAGAAGAAGGCACTTTATAGTCAACCACCTGAGTAGCGTTAGCCTGCATGTAACCATCGTAAGCAATACCTACTCTTTGACCAAGAACATTCACAACTTCGAGCTGTACATGTCCTTCTGCCGGTGTAGTGATTGTGAAGCGTACTCTGTCAGAGAATGGATTTGGAGCCGCTGTAACAACCGGATTACCAAGTTCAATGGCACCGCCATTATTAACATATAGTCCCGGTAGTCTCTTCAATGCACTGCAATTTGTCTCCTGGCTATTAGCCCAGCTGAGACTTGCGAGCAGTGAAGAACAGTCTCCTGACACAAATGCATTTCTGATTGCATTGTACAGGTCTTCAAATGATCCCGTTGGGTTATAAGCATAAGTGGTTGGGAATGCAGCTTTGCCCAATAATGCAGCCACTGCATGTCTACCGAGAGCCGTACAGCCACCGCCGCCTGCACTTATTGCCTGCAGCATAGTAGTCGTGTTGCTGAATGGAGACTGAGCTGTTGTCAAATTAAAGTAGGCATTGAACTTAGTCGCTGTAGTAAACGAATAGGTACCACCCATTGCTTGTACAACTGCGTCTGAATATCTATCCCAAAGCTCTGTAGTGTTCTTCCAGAAGCCAGGTGAGCATCCATCCAGGTTACAGTTGTCAGCTGTTGCTGTTACGGTACATGCCAATTGACTGAATGCCGGATTTTCATAATTGATCCAGAGCGTAACGGTGTATGTACCGGCAGCTGTTGGTACAACTACGATTGAGCTTACATGATCGGCCGAACCGCTAATGGTTCCACCTTGCACCTGCCAGCTGTAGTACGTGTATGAAGCCGCACCTGCATTAGCAGTGAATGTGGCTGAACCTGTAGTAGCACATGTTGCACCGGATGATGTAACTCCTGGACAACCAAATGATCCACCTATTTGCACCACAACGGTGCCCGTAGCTGTACAACCGTTTGCAGTGGTAGCAGTTACCATAAACTTGTATGATACATTAAACGTGAGTGGAACATCAGTGAATTGAACAGTTGCCCCTGAAGTCGGAGTAATAGTACCACCTGTTTCAAATCCCACTTCGCCCACTACCTGCGTCCAGTTAAAGCTGCTAAACAGGGCATTGTTTTGTACCCCATTCACAGAACCAAGCGCAGACAATTGCGACCCTGGATTAGGTGCATACAGGCTGATTACTGTTGGTGAAGCAGATGCTGCGACTGTAGCCGCGCCGAACACTGTAACTGCACCTGAACCGGTTGCTGTACAACCGTTACCGTTTTGAATTGTAACGGTATAAGTTCCAGCAACAGTAGCTGAGAAGGTACCTACGTTACCCGGGTTGACGGCACCTGCCGGAACCTGCCATGTGTAGGTGTATGTACCTGCTGCCGAAGGCGTAGCAGTAATTGTTACCGCAGGAGCTTCCGGACAACGAGAGGCGTTGTTAACTGATACTGTTAAAGCAGGAGGTTGTCCGATAGTAACTGCACAAGTAAGACTTCCGCAATTATCGGTTACAGTAAGTGTGTAAGTACCTGCTGGCAGTCCGCCTACAGTAGCAGTTTGACCTACTATAGCATTAGCAGAAT
>JAEZJD010000261.1 GCA_023436425.1 Bacteroidota bacterium
GTGGTAAGCATCGTGGAAGATAATCTCGTACGTTTTAACCTCACAACAAGAATACACGATCCGGGTCATTACAAAATCAAGTTGAAAGTTTTTGATCCCAGGCAGGATTCAAAATCTCCGATTGCCGAAGATGAATTTCCGCTGGACCTTGAAAGGGGAGAAAAGAATCAAAGGGTCGTTTTGGAAGTTCCGGATGCCGAGCACTGGTCGCCGCAGAACCCTCGTTTGTACAGGTTAGTAGCCCAACTTATTGACGACAGTGGTCACACTTCTGAAATAGAAACGCGGTTTGGATTGAGAAAAATTGAAGCGAGAGGTTGCTGCGTGTATTTGAACAACAAGCCGATTTATCTGGACGGCATCTTGTATCAGCCGGGGACGGCAACTTTCGAACAAATAAAACAGCACATGCTGGCAATGAAAAAACTTGGATGTAATCTGGTGCGCATTCACATTGCAGGTGTTGACCCGCGGATTTATAACCTCGCCGATAAGCTTGGTATTCTTTTGTGGGTGGAAGTGCCAAGTCCGCACAGTTCTACTGAGCGAAGCCGCTCGTTACACCGAGATGAATTGCTGCGCATGCTGGCGTTGATTGGTACACATCCATCTGTCGTTATTTGGAGCTTGTACAACGAAGACTGGGGCGCTCAGGATATTGCTACCAACCCCGCAACAAGAAAATATATTGTCGATATGTACCACTACATGCAAATTGCGCATCCGCAGTTTCTGGTTGTTGACAACGATGGTTGGCACCACATTTCTTATGAGGGCCGGCTGAAATCTGATTTGCTTACTGCACATCTGTATACACCCGAATTACAGCGTTGGCGCGAAATGCTCGACGATATAATTGCTGGCAAAATGGAAGGTGTGGCTGCCTTTCCGCTCACCGTCGGCGATCCTTTCTTTTACCGCAGCCAGGTCCCTGTAATTATCAGTGAATGGGGTGGATTTGGTTTTGCAGACTACGGTGGACCGAAAGCATCTGAAGAAAGAACAGATCTGATTCACAACTTCAAAAAGGAATTGCGAAATAGAAAAATTGCGGGTGATGTTTACACGCAAGCTACCAACATCGAAGACGAAAAGAATGGCTTGATTGATTTTGACACCGGCGAATTGCAGGTGCCGGAAGGCTTGCTGAAATCGGAAGACAAAGATGCTAAAGTGTTGCCGCTGTAAGAAGTTAACCGCCGCTTCCCTTTTCACCCACAAACCAGTGCTCTTTGCTTCTGAACAACACGTTAAACGTTGTTAAGGTGCCGTAGATGCGAGTGATATATTGTTGCAAGTTTACTTTATCCTCATCCGATAAACCTTTATGGGCATTTATCTGTTGCTCCATCACGCGAAGGCGGTCGCGCAGCATCACAATCTTGTGGAAGAAATCAGACAAAGGAATTTCTTTTGGCTTTAAAGATTTATCTGCCGGCTGCAACACCATGGTTCCATTTACCCAACGGTCACCAAGTGGAACAACTTCGGAAATGCCGCCCCATAGACGCAGAATTTTCAATAAAGATTTTTCAACTTCAGAGTGCGTTTCTATTTCTTCAGAAACATTTTCCGGAATGATCTCTTCAAGTTTGTTATCGTTCTTATCCACTTCTTTCACTCCATGATAAATAAACGAAATGAGATAAGTGGCGTAGCGAATACCGACAACCACACCAGGCCCAAATTGGGTGTGTTGTAATCTTGTTCCGATTCCTAAGTTCAGCTGATCCATGTTTCAAAAATATTAATTAGCCGAATAGATGGTTTTCTTCACTGCGATATTTATTTTGGTATATTGTAAAAGCAACCAACGACTGCGATGAACATCAGCCATTTGAATGAAATCTGCCGTGCCAAAGAAATTAAAGCGAATGTGTCCGGCAAACGGCTCCTCTGTTTTATCCTGATTCTACTTTCTTTTTCATCGTTACGAACAGCTTCTGCACAAAATGAAAACGATAGTTTGTTGCGTGTAATAAATGCACCGCGTCACGACACCGACCGAATAATGGCGCTGAATGAATTGGCGTTTGAATATGTATGGAACGATCCTAAGAAAGCGCTCGATTATGCTTTGCCTGCACGTGCACTTGCTCAGAAAATAAAATACAACGCAGGCGAGCGAAACGCATTATTTATTATAGGTGAGGCGTTAGCTGTTAGCGGCAATTACGACAAGGCGTTGGAAGTAAAGTTCAAAGGACTTCAGCTATCTGAAAAATCAGGTGAACAAAAAGCAATTGGACAAGGCTATATGAATTTAGCAGCCACTTATTACTACCAGGGCGACTATCCTTTAAGCATTAAGTATTCACGGCGGGCCATTGCCATTACGCCATTTTACAATCAATCGAAGTTGCAGCTGAATGGCTTTTTAGCAGAAGCGTTTTTCCATTTACATCAACTGGATTCCGCATTGGTGTATGCACAAAAAGCTTATGAAATAGATATGGCACGAGATGGTGAGCACTGGAGCGTTCCGTATTTTATTTTAGCGGGAATTCATCAGGCGCAAAAACATTACGATCTCGCCCTACAGTATTTTAAATTAGGACTCGAAGGCAATCAGCCCAAGAAAGATGTTGTTGACGGACATCTTGGAATAGCAAAGTTGTTTTTCGAAAAAGGTAACCGTGATTCTGCCCTGCATTATACACGAAAGGCAATCAATGAAGGACAACAATTTTCGTTTCAGGCGGAAGTTGCAGAAGCAGCCGAGTTGGCCACAAGAATCTTTAAGTTGCAAAATAACAGCGACAGCACCTTGGCTTATCAAACATTGATGATTGCTGCCAAGGATTCTCTTTTCAGCCAGGAAAAAATGAGAGCCGTACAAAATCTCACTTTCGATGAACAGTTGAGGGAACAGGAAATCGAATCAAAAAAAATGCAGGAGCATGAAGAACGGAAACGAAGCCTACAGTTTGTATTTATTGGATTGGGGATTACAACATTCCTTATTATATTTTTTCTTTTCAGTCATTCCGTGGTAGCCAACGAAAAGCTGATAAAATTTCTTGGCATACTTGCCTTGTTGATGGTGTTTGAATTTATTAATCTATTTATTGATCCATACATTGATCAAGTTACCGATCACTCACTGCCACTGAAATTGGGTGCAATGATTCTAATCGCAGGTTTATTAATTCCGGTGCACAGTCGGTTAGAACATTGGGTGAACTACAAACTGGTGGAGAAAAACAAGCGGATTCGATTGGATGCAGCCAAGAAGACAATTGCTGAATTGGAAGGAGAGCAAGCGACGGGATGAGAAAAGTATTTAGCCATCTTACCTTTTGGGTCCTGGCTGCTATTACTGGCGGCATATTGCTTGGCAACTTTGCTCCCGCTACCGCAGTGAAGATGGAGCCGCTGGGAAAATATTTTATTGAGATTGTCAAGCTATTTATCTACCCCCTTATTTTTCTTACCATCACTCTGGGCATTGCCGGGATTGGAACACTCAAGAAAGTTGGCAAAGTAGGTGGAAAAGCTATCATCTACTTTGAAGTGGTTACAACTTTCGCACTGCTCATCGGCCTTGTTGTGGCGCATATCATTCAACCCGGAAAAGGTGTGGTGGCCCATACTGCCGCTGCAGACGTGTCCCGGTATGCAAAAGGAGCTGCAGCTTTTTCATGGATGAATTTTTTACAAAACAATCTTACCCTTCAAGTCCTCCTGTTTTCAATTATTGCAGGCATTGCGTTGAATTTGTATGAAAAGAAGAGTATGTATCTGCATTGGCTGACGTGGGCATCTCGGTATGTTTTTGCAGCACTGAAGTACGTAATGTATCTGGCACCGATCGGCGCCTTCGGAGGAATGGCGTACACTATCGGGAAATATGGCGTGAGCACATTATTGCCACTGGCAAAGCTTATGCTCACGGTTTATTGCACAATGGCTGTTTTCATCTTTGTAGTGCTTTGGATGATTCTGCGGTACTACAGTGTAAGCATTTTCAGATTTCTCAATTACATAAAAGATGAATTGCTCATTGTGTTGGGCACATCATCGAGTGAGGCGGCGCTGCCCGCATTGATGGTAAAGCTGGAGAGAATGGGTTGTTCAAAAGGTGTTGTTGGTTTAGTTGTTCCAGCAGGTTATTCGTTCAATCTGGACGGCACTACAATTTACTTATCCATGGCTGTTCTCTTTCTTGCTCAGGTGTTTCATGTTGACTTGTCGTTTGGACAAATGCTTACAATTATTGGTGTACTACTCGTTACATCGAAAGGTGCAGCCGGCGTTACGGGCAGCGGCTTTGTTGTGTTGGCATCCACACTCACTGCAGTAAAAGTTATACCGCTTGAGGGACTTGCACTGCTGCTCGGCGTCGATCGCTTTATGTCTGAAGCCAGGTCGATTACAAATTTTATCGGCAATGGCGTTGCAACTATTTTTCTGGCTAATAATGAAAAGGAATTTGACCGCACAATGATGGAAGCGGCATTTTCCGGAACAACGGAAGAATATTCGTATTTATCTCAACCAGGTGAATTGTTGCAAACAAAAAAGGCTGCCCTTAACGAGCAGCCGTGAAA